>CBFGQE010000253.1:0-5092 GCA_965650815.1 uncultured bacterium | reverse complement strand
CTGCTCGACGCGCTGACGCTCTTCGACGAAGCCGCGATCTTCACCATCCACGGCTTCTGCCAGCGCGTGTTGTCGGATCGCGCCTTCGAGGCCGATCGGTTCTTCGACACCGAGCTGTCCACCGAACAGCCCGCGATGGTGGTGGCCGTGGCGACCGACTTCTGGCGCGAAGAAACCGCGCGGTTCGATGCGAAGCTCATCGCCTCCGGCCTCCCGGAGACGATCTCGCCCCAGACCTTGGCCGAACTCGCCCGCGGCTTTCTCCCCCATTCCCACTGCGAAGTCGTCCCTTCGGCCGACACCGGTCGGCAGGAGGAAATGCCCGCGCTGTTGGCCACCGCTTTCGACGCCGTCGCCGCTTGCTGGGCCACGGACCGCGCCGCCGTGCTCGGGCTCTTCGGCGGCGGCAAGGACAACCCTTGGTTCAAGCAGGAGCTGTCCGCCGACAGCGCTCGCGAGGAGATCGCGAACGCCTTCGACCTGATCTTCCGCGAGCAGTCGTGGAGCGCCGACGCCTTCGCCTGGCTCGACCGGCTGCACATAGAGCGGATTCGCGGCGAGATGAACCAGCGCAAGAAAGCCACGCTGCCGGAGACGCCGCTGTTGGCGCTCCTGAGCACCTGGCTCGATCTGCGCGAGGAATTCGCCCTCCTGCTCCAGGCCCATTTCCTCACCGGCCTTCGCGCCGCGCTGGAAAAGCACAACCGCCGCAGCAAGAGCCAGACGTTCGACGACCTGCTCCGCCAGGTCGCCAATGCGCTGCTCCGGCCGGGCGGCGTGGCGCTGGCCGAAGGGCTCCGTGCCCGCCATCAAACGGCGTTGATCGACGAGTTCCAGGACACCGATCCGCTCCAGTGGGCCATTTTCCGGAGCGTCTTCGGCCGCTCCGACCGGCATCGGCTCTACCTCATCGGCGATCCGAAACAGGCGATCTACGGCTTCCGCGGCGCGGATGTCGCCACCTACCTGGAGGCCCGGGGCGTCGCCGGGCACGAGTCCCACACGCTCGCCACGAACTGGCGTTCCGAAACGTCCCTCGTGGACGCGGTGAACCGGCTCTATCAGGACCACGCCAATCCCTTCGGCGTCGCCGGAATCGAATACGAGCGCGTCCAGTCCGGCGGCCACGCGGATCGCACGCCGTTGAGCGATGCGCAACCCGGCCACGCCGCGCTGGAGCTTTGCACGTTGTCGAGCGACGACGACCGGCCCATCGGCGTGGCCGTCGCACGCGACCTCGCGGCCAAGGCGGTCGTGGCCGAGATCCTGCGCCTGCTCCGCACCAAGGATGTCCGCCTCGGCGCGGAACCCGTCCGCCCCCGCGACATCGCCGTGCTGGTCCGCACAAACCGCGAAGCCATCGATCTCCAGGAAAGGCTCCGCGCGGAATCCATTCCCAGCGTGCTCCAGGCCGCGCGCAGCGTTTACGAATCCGACGAGACCGCGACGTTGTTGCGCCTCCTGTCGGCCCTCGAAGCGCCGCAGGATCTTCGTCGCCTGCGCGCGCTGCTGGTCCGCACCGAGCAGGGATTCCTCGTCGCCGATCTGCTCCGGCTGGAGACCGACGAAGCCTTCGCCGCCTCCACGCTGGACCGTTTCGCCGCCTTGGCCCGGCTATGGGCGGAGCGCGGCTTCGCCGTCATGTTCCGCCAGTGGCTCCAGCAGGAGCGCGTGCGCGAACGCCTGATGAAGCTGCCCGATGGCGAACGTCGCCTGACCAATCTCCTGCACCTCGGCGAGCTGCTGCAAACGGCCGAGCTGGAAGGCCGTCGCGGCTCGGGTCTCGTGCAATGGCTCGCCGAACAGTCCTCCGCCAACCGCGCCCCGTCCGAAGCCGAGGAAATGCGGCTGGAGAGCGACGAGAGCGCCGTCCGCCTCGTCACCATCCACAAGAGCAAGGGCCTCGAATACCCCGTCGTCCTCTGCCCCTTCCTCTGGCACTCGGTGGAGAAGCGCGGCCAACGCGCCGCCAGTCCCGAGGCCGTGCCACAAGCCGGTGAACCGCCCGTGTTCTCATTGCGCGGCGTCGAGTCGCCGGAGCTGAAGGCCGCGCTCGAACAGGCGACTCTCGCCGAGCAGTTGCGCCTGCTCTACGTGGCGTTGACCCGCGCGAAGCACCGCTGCGTGGTTTTCTGGGGCGACGTGCGCGGGGCCGAAACTTCGGCCCTCGCCTGGTTGCTCTTCGGCGGCCGTCTTTCCGCCGAACGTCCACCGATGGATTCTCTCCGCACCGAGATGCAGCGCGTCGATTTCCGCCAACGCGCGCGCTTGCTGCGGCAATTGGCCGAACGTTCCTCCGGCCACATCGCCGTGCGCGATGGCTGGGCCGATCCGGCAGAAATCCAGGCCCGCATCCGCGACGAAAAGGCGGCCGAAGAAGCGCCGCCGGTCCAGCCCGAACGCGGTCGGGGACGTCGCCAGCGGGGTCGGGGCCAGCGTCGTCGCGACGAGGCTCCGGAAGCCGCACCGGAAGCCGCCGCCGTCGTCGCCGAACCGGAACTGGTCCGCCCTTCCCTGCCCGATCTGCGGAATCTCCGGCCTTGGCGCATCTACAGCTATTCGCGTCTCACGCTCGGCGCGGCCGAGGAATTGCCCGACCACGATGCGGCTCTTCTCCCGCCGTCGCCTGCTGAAAGCGTCTCGCTGGAAACCATCGCACCACCGGCCGATCCGTTCTTGGAGTTCCCCAAAGGCACGGCCGCCGGCACTTGCCTGCATGAGCTGATCGAGTCCATCGACTTCTCCGCCAAACCCGCCGCGTGGAAGGAGACCATCGAGAAGGTCCTCCAACGCCATCTCTCCGACGCGGCCCGCTGGCAGCCGTCCGTCACGGCCATGTTGCAGCGCCTCGCCAAGGTGCCGCTGCGCCATGCCCACGGCAGCTTCACGCTCTCCCAGGTGAAGCCCGCCGCGCGCAAGAACGAGCTGGAGTTCTTCCTCCCCGGCGGCGCGATCGAACGCGGGGCCTTGGCCTCCGTCTTCGCCCGCCACGCCGCGACCGCGCCGTTCGCCGCTTGGCCGCGTCGCGTGCAGGATCTCGCCTTCGAGCCCGGCGGCGGGTTTCTCCAGGGCTTCATCGACGCCGTGGTCGAGCACGAGGGCCGCTGGTTCATCCTCGACTGGAAGAGCAACTGGCTCGGCGCAGCGGCCGCCGATTACGGGCCGGACGCGCTGGCCGACGCGATGAACGCGCACTTCTACGTGCTGCAATACCACCTCTACGCGGCGGCGCTCTTCCGCCACCTGAAGGTCCGCTTGCCGGGCTTCGATCCCGCGAAGCATTGGGGCGGCGTCCACTACGTCTTCCTCCGGGGCCTCGACGAAGCGACTCCCGGCCGGGGCGTCTTCCACGACCGGCCGAGCCCCGCGCTGATCGCCGACCTCGAATCCGCCCTGCTGAAATGATCCCGGCGATGAAACCCATTCCCACGGACGATCCCGCGCTGCTCCTCGCGAAGCACGTTTCCCGCACGCTGCGCGACATGGCCGACGCCGAACCGGACGCGGTCGAAGCCGCAGCGCTGGCGCTCGTGGCCGCCGAACGTTCCGGCCACGCCTGTGTGCCATTGGAAGAACTCGCCGCCGGCGGCGTTTCTCCAACGCAACTGCTCGCCAGCGGCCTCGTCTCCACCGGGTCCGAAATCCCCGCCACCGGCGTGCTGCCGCTCGTGCTCGATCTGGACCGGCTCTATTTCCAGCGGCTCCACGACTACGAACATCGCCTCGCCCAGAAGCTGGGCGCTTGGCTGCGTCAGCCGGACTTGCCGGTGGATGAAGCCGTGTTGTCGGAAGTGCTGGCCCAGGCCGGGATGAAGTCCGAGCCCGGAGAACCTTCCGCCGATCAGGCCCGCGCCGTGGATGCCGCCTGTCGCCGCCCGCTCGCGATCATTTCCGGCGGTCCCGGCACCGGCAAAACCCGCACGGCGGCCGTGCTGCTGCTCGCCTTGCTCCGGCTCCATCCGGGAATGCGCTACGCCCTCGCCGCCCCGACCGGCAAAGCCGCCGCGCGCCTCCAGCAGTCCATCGAGGACACCCATCGCGCGCTCGGCCTGGTCCCGGCCGAAGAGGAGACACCGCCGGAAGGCGCCCCGCCCCGCCCATCCGCCACCACGCTGCATCGCTTGCTCGGCGCTTCGGCCGATGGTCGCCGCTTCCGTCACGGCCCCGGCAATCCCCTGCCGCACGATCTCGTGCTGGTGGACGAAGCCAGCATGGTGGACCTCGCCGCCATGTGCCGCCTCGTCTCCGCGCTCAAGCCCACCGCGCGCCTCGTCCTGCTCGGCGACAAGGACCAGCTCGCCTCCGTCGATGCCGGCTACGTGCTCGGCGACATCTGCGAAGCCGCCGCCGCTTCGGTCCACGCAACCCACCGGCCGACCGCCGTCGAACTGCGGACCAATTTCCGGTTCGCCGCCCAGTCGCCCATCGGCCAGCTCGCCACCTGCATCCGTCAGGGCGACACCACGGCCGCGCTGGCCACGCTCCGTGCCTTGCAACCCGGCGCGGAGATCGAATGGCGCGCCCCGGCCACGGAACGCGACTTGGCCCCGCTGGTGGACGAAGTTTTCCAGCGCGTCTTCGCCGTCCGTTTCCAGGCGCAGAACGCCGAGGCCGCCGTCGATCTCGCCGCCCGGTTCCAGATCCTCTGCGCCGTGCGGCGCGGCCCCTTCGGCGTCGAAGGGTTGAACGCCGCCATCGAGAACCGACTCGAACGGCTCGGCCGGAAACGCGCCGACCAGACCTGGTATCCCAGCCGCCAGATCCTCGTCACCGCGAACGACGCCCAACTGGGCCTCTTCAACGGCGACCTCGGCGTCGCCTGGCCCGACGCCAAGGGCCAACTGCGCGTCTGGTTCCGCCTCGGCGCGGAGCTCCACGCCTTCAGCCCCGCGCAGCTGCCCGCGCACGCGACCGCCTTCGCCATCACCGTCCACAAGAGCCAAGGCTCCGAGTTCGACGAAGTGCTGCTCGTCCTGCCGCCGAATGAATCCCCCGTCTGCACCCGCGAACTGGTCTATACCGGCCTGACCCGCGCGCGGCAGGACGCCACCCTCTGGGCCACGGAACCCGCCCTCGCCACCGCCCTCGCCCG
>CBFGQE010000252.1:0-5102 GCA_965650815.1 uncultured bacterium | reverse complement strand
GTCTTTCTCGTCACCGGATTCCTTGGGTCCGGCAAGACCACGCTGCTCTGGAAGTGGCTCCACGAAGCCCCGGTCAGCGGCCTCCGTCCCGGCGTCGTGATGAACGACTTCGGCGAAGTCAGCGTGGACACGCTGCTGTTGGGCCGGGCGGATGTCCCCCTGGAAACCGTCGCCGGGGGCTGTGTCTGCTGTGCCGATGACGCCCAGCTCGGCCACGCGGTGAAGCGGTTGGTCGAAGCCGGCGACCGCTCGGTGATTCTGGTCGAGACCTCCGGTTTGGCCGAACCCGACGCGGTGGTGGATCAATTGACCGATCCCGAGGTGGCGGCCGTGGCGGGGCTTCATGGCGTCTTCACCGTGGTCGATGCCGCCGGGTTTTCGCTGCTGCGGCAGGAGATCGCCGAATGGCGCTTGGCCGAACGGCAGATCCAATTCGCCGACATTGTCTTCCTCTCCCGCTGCGATCTGGCGAACGAAACCACCATCCAAGCCGCCAAGACGGAGATCGCGGCCGTCAATCCCCGGGCCCGCATCGTGCGTCTGCCCTTGGCCCTGCCCGAACTGCCCGACCTGCTGCGCCTGCCGCCCTGCGCCGGTCGGGTGGAAACGGAAGCCAAGCCCGAACCGCACCTGCACGAGCGCTACCGTTCGCTGACCTTCGCGCTGCCGCGCCCGGTCGTGAAGGCGCGCTTCGTCGAGTTCCTCCAGTCCATCGACCGCCGCGAAGTGATCCGGGCCAAGGGTTTCGTCCGGTTCGCGGAAACGCCGCACATTGTCCATGTCTTCCACCAGGTCATGGGACGCCACGCCATCGAGGCGTTGCCGCCGACCGGCCATGTTCCACCGACGGCCGCCGTGCTGATCGGACCGAGCTTGGACCACGCTCGCTGGACGGAGCGGCTCCGCAGGCTGCTGGACCTGGGCAGGGCGAGCTTGCCCCTCAACGCGGAGTGATTTCCCCGCCCCGGTTGACGCGCGCCGGGACGGGGCGGTAGAACCTCGCGCACTGAACGCGGTCCCCGTGGATTCGCACCCCCTTATGAGCCGAAGCGCCAAACCCCAGCCCAAATCCCCGAAACCCCGTTACCGCCGCATTCTCCTCAAGCTCAGCGGCGAGGCCCTGGGAGGCGAAGGCGCCAGCGGCATCGACCCCGTTTCCGTCCACGACATGGCCGAACAGATCGCCGAAGTCCGCGAGCTGGGCGTCGAAGTCGTCATCGTCATCGGCGGCGGCAACATCTTCCGCGGCCTCCAGGGCAGCGAGAAAGGAATCGACCGCGCCACCGGCGACTACATGGGCATGTTGGCCACCGTGATCAACTCCCTCGCGCTCCAGGACGCGCTGGAGAAGAAGGGCGTCCCCACCCGCGTGCAGACCGCCATCACCATGACGCAGGTCGCCGAACCCTTCATCCGCCGCCGCGCCGTGCGGCACCTGGAGAAGGACCGCGTGGTCATCTTCGCCGGCGGCACAGGAAATCCCTACTTCTCCACCGACACCGCCGCCGCGCTCCGCGCGAACGAGATCGGCGCCGAGGTCGTGCTCAAGGCCACCAAGGTGGACGGCATCTACGACTGCGATCCCAAGAAGAACAAGAACGCCAAGCGCTACGCCACCATCACCTACCAGGAAGCGCTCCAGAAGCAGCTCAAGGTGATGGACGCCGCCGCCTTCGCCCTCTGCCAGGACAACAAGATGCCGATCATCGTGTTCGACTTTTTCAAGGCCCACAACCTGCGCAAGGTCGTCCTCGGCGAGTCCATCGGCACCGTCGTGGCGGGCTGATTTCATCCACCCTTCACCCCGATTTCCCCGCTATGGCCCTCGACGACATCCTCCTCGAAACCGACGAAAAGATGGAGAAGACCGAGAAGCACGTCCTGCACGAGTTCTCCGGCGTGCGCACCGGCAAGGCTTCCCCGGCCCTCATCGAAAACGTCATGGTCGAAGCCTACGGCTCCATGATGCGCCTCAAGGAACTGGCCTCCATCAACACGCCCGAGCCGCGCATGTTCATGGTCCAGCCCTTCGACCAGACCACGGTCAAGGCCATCGAAAAGGCCATCCAGTCCTCCGGTCTCGGCCTGAACCCGGCCAACCAGGGCCGCTTCATCCGCATCGTCCTGCCCGAACTCTCCACCGAGCGCCGCCAGGAATTCGTGAAGCTCTGCAAGAGGATCACCGAAGAGGGCCGCGTCGCCATCCGCAACGAACGTCGCGCCGCCATCGAGGCCCTGAAGAAGGCCGCGAAGGAAGGCGTGTCCGAGGACGAGCTGGAAGTGGCCGAGAAGGAAGTTCAGAAGATGACCGACGCCTACATCGCCAAGATCGAGGCGCACCTCGCCCAGAAGGAGAAGGAAATCCTGACGGTGTGAGCGGAGCGCAGGCGGTCGTGTCTGCCGGCAAAATATCCTGTGAGAAGGGCGGGCTTTCGGGCCTGCCCTTTTCTTTGCGCTGAAGCATCAGTGCTCCGGCTTCTTCACCGTCACGTCGCCGCCGATGATGCGTTCGATGCGGCCGTGTTCGGTGCGCAAGAGCAGCGCTCCGTCGTCGTCCAGGCTTTCGGCGATGCCTTCGACGGTTCTCGGACCGATGTTCACGGCCACGCGGGACCCGAGCGTGGTGCAGCGGGCTTCCCATTCGTCGGCCACGGCGGGGAACTGGCGTTGGCAGACGCGGCGGTATTCGACATCCAGCTCCTTCAGAACCTGGGCGGCCAAGGCGGCCCGGTCCACCGGGCGTTCCAGCTCGATGCGGAGCGAAGTGGCGATGGGGCGCAGCTCGGCCGAGAGGTCGGAAAGAGAGAGATTCACGTCGATGCCGATGCCGACGATGAGGTGCTTCACCTGGTCGGGATCGGCGGCCAGCTCGGTGAGGATGCCGGCGATTTTTTTGCCGCGCACGAGCAGGTCGTTGGGCCATTTGATGGCGACGACGATGCCGGTATGGGCCTGAAGCGCGCGGCTGACGGCCACGGCTGCGGCCACGGTCATCTGCGTGGCTTCCTGCGGACGCAGTTGGGGCCGGAGCAGCACGGAGAACCACAGCCCTTTGCCCGAAGGGGAAACCCATTGCCGCCCGAGCCGACCCCGGCCCTTGGTCTGGGATTCGGCGAAGACAACAACGCCTTCCTTCACGCCGTCGCGGGCCAGTTTGTCGGCCACGTCGCTGGTGGAGGTCGTTTCCTGGAAGACGCGGATGTCGCGGCCGATGATCCGGTCCTGGGGCAAACGCGCGAGCAGATCGTCGGCGTGGAGCACATCGGGCATTCCGAGCAACCGATAGCCGTGGTGCGGGCTGGCGGCGATGTCGTAGCCCAGCTTGCGCAGCTCCTCGATGCGGGCCCAGACGGCGGCGCGGCTGATGCCGAGCGACTGGGCGAGGCCCTCGCCGGAGACGCCGTTTTCCCCGGACCTTCGCAGCGCGGCGAGGATGCGGGCATCGACCGGCATGTCGGCGGCGTTCATTTCTCCTTCAACGGCCATTCGGCGGATTCGGTGCGGGCCTTGGCGAGATACTCCTCGATGCGCTTCACCACATCCGCGTTGGCGGAAGCCACGTTGTTGGTCTCCCCGAGATCGGTCTTGAGGTTGTAGAGCTCCAAAGGTCCGCCGAATTTCCGGACCGCCTTCCAGTCGCCGGTGCGGACGGCCTGCTGGCTGCCGCCCTCGTGGAACTCCCAGTAGAGGAACTCGTGCGGCTTCTGCGTCTGGCCGAGGAGCGTGGGCACGATGGAACGGCCGTCGAGCTTGAGACCTTCGGGCAGCGGCACCTTCGCCAGCTCGCAGGCGGTGGGGAGGAAGTCCCAGAAGGCCCACGGGAAATCGCTCGTGGTGCCGGGCGCGATCTGGCCGGGCCAACGGACGATGGCGGGCACGCGGATGCCGCCCTCGTAGAGGTCGCGCTTGATCCCGCGCAAGGGGCCGGAGCTCTTGAAGAACGCCGGGTCCACGCCGCCTTCCTTGTGGGGGCCGTTGTCGCTGGAAAAGATCACGATCGTCTGCTCGTCGAGCCCCTGCTTCTTGATCGCGTCGAGGATCATGCCCACATACACGTCGATGCGCGTGATCATGGCCGCCTTGTTCTTCTCCGTCTGCGGCCAGTCGAATTCGCCGTAGGGATGGTCGCTGGCGATCTCCATGCCGTTGCCCGTCTTCCGGCCCAGCTCGTTGTGGGCGTGGGGCAGGGTCAGGGCGAAGTAGAGGAAGAACGGCACGTCGCGGTATTGGTTGACGAAGTTGACGGCGGCGCGGGCGAACATGTCCGGCGCATAGATGCCCTTCTTGCCGTCGGCATTGGCTTCGAGCGGCAGCTTCATGCCGTTCCGCCAAAGATGGTCCGGGTAGTAGTTGTGCGCGTGGGTCTGGTCCAGGTAACCGAAGAACTCGGTGAAGCCCTTCCGGTTCGGCTCGCCGGTGGTGCCCTCGTTGCCCAGGCCCCACTTGCCGATCAGCGCCGTGGTGTAGCCGGATTTCTGGAGCAGCTCCGCCACGGTCAGGTCGTTCGTGGCGAGTGGCGTCTTGGCGTTGCCCCGGATGCGCGTGTGGCCCGTGTGCAATCCGGTCATCAGCGCCGAGCGGGACGGGGCGCAGACCGTGCTCCCGGCGTAGGCGCTGGTGAAGCGCAGGCCTTCGGCCGCCATGCGGTCGAGGTGGTAGCTCTTGATCTTCTCCTGTCCGTAGCTGGTCAGGTCGCCGTAGCCGAGATCGTCCACGAGGATGAAGACGATGTTCGGCCGGTCCATCTGCTGGAGCCGGGGCATGGACTTGCTCCGGTTCGTCTGCATGAACTGGAGCTTCTCCTGCTTCGACCACTCGCGCAGCGGCGCGGCGGCGACGGTGGCGACCAGGCCGAATAACAGGGCCACAACGGCCAACAAACGGGACAAACGCATACGCCGACACTAGCCACGTCCGCTCCCGAACCGCAACGGTTGGCCGTCAACGGGCGACATCCACGAAGGTCTTCACCGCGCGGTTGCCCGCCGCCATGTCGCGGAACTTCGCCGGCAGATCGGTCAACGCGCATTCGGCGTCCACGAAGTCCGCCGCCCGGATCACGCCGCGCTTGATCCAGCGCAGCGCCTCGCGGATGGCCCGGG
>CBFGQE010000251.1:0-5130 GCA_965650815.1 uncultured bacterium | reverse complement strand
AATCGACCACGATGCGCAGTCCTTCCAGCGTCATGCCGCGCGGGAAGGAGGTCTTGGCGTATTCGATGTAGCGGCCGAGGGCGTCGTCGATGCGGACGGCCTTGCCGATCTCACCGGCGGTGGGACGGAGCGATTCTACGTCGCCGCTGAAGACGAGTTCTTCGATCTGGCGCTCGATGGCGTCGTCGAGTTTGTAGCCGTCGGCGCGGAAGAATTTGATGCCGTTGTCGTCGAAAGGATTGTGGGACGCGGTGATGACGATGCCGGCATCGGCCCGCAGGCTGCGGGTCACGTAGGCCACGCCGGGAGTGGGCAACGGCCCGATGAAGAGCACATCCACGCCCATCGACAGGATGCCGGCGGACATGGCGTTCTCCAGCATGTAGCCGGAGAGGCGGGTGTCCTTGCCGATGACGATCTTGTGCTTGCCGCGCCCGCGCGACTGGGATTCCAGGGTCTTGAAGACGTGGGCGGCGGCGCGGCCGAGCTTCAAGGCGGTCTCGGCGGTGACGGGCTCGACGTTGGCGGTGCCGCGGACACCGTCGGTGCCGAAGATACGTTTGGGTTGGCTCATGGGCTATTGGATGCTGCGTTCGACCTCGACCACGCGGACCTCCGAAGGGGTGACTTCGCGGAGCTCGATCTCGTCGGGATAGACCACGCGGACGCGGACGCGGTCCGAGCTGGGGGCGTTGGTCGCGGAGAGATCGACGAAGGCGCGGAGATCGGCGGCGGTGATGCGTTCGAGAATGTTCTTCGGCCCCTCGATGGTGGCGGTGACGGAGTCGGGCGTGACCCGGATGAAGCGTCCGTCGTTGGCCGTCTTCAGCACGTGGAGATGGAGGTTGAAGCTGCGGGTGTCGGCCGCGTCGGGCTGGAAGATGAGCGCGAGGTTGCCGCCCGTGATCTGCGTCTGGACGACCAGCCAGATGAGGAGCGCGATGACGAACGACAGCGCCTTCAGCCAAAAGTTCTGGAGGATGAGTTGGCGGATCGACATGTCAGTCGGGCTTGGAGTCCTGGGGCTGGACGCGCTGGGTCAGAGCGGCGCGGAGCCATTCGACGGCCGTGCGTGGCTTGCTGCGGATCAACAGCGCGGAGGTGAGGAAGGCGCGGAGCTGTTCCAGCGTCACGCCCCGGATCAAGCGACCTTCGCTGGCGTAGGAAATCGAGCCGGTCTCCTCGGAGACCGCCACGACGATGGCGTCCGTTTCCTCCGTCAAACCGATGGCCGCGCGGTGGCGGGTGCCGAGGGAGGCGTTGAGGTCGCTGCGGCGGGTCAACGGGAAGATGCAGGCCGCGCGCGCGATGCGGTCGCCCACGAGGATGACGCCGCCGTCATGCACCGCGTTGTTCGGGAAGAAGATGGTCTCGAACATCTCCGGCGTTGCCGCGCAGTCGATGTTCACGCCGCCGCTGACGGCGTCCTGGAGGGCGATGGTCCGCTCGATGGCGATGAGCGCGCCGATCTTCACCTCGGCCAGGCGTTCGACCGTCTCGATGACGATCTCGATGGTGTCGCGCTGCTGCTTCACCGGCGTGAGCATCGACTGCGTGCCGAGCCGGGCGAGGATGCGGCGCAGCTCCGGTTGGAACAGCACGACGATGGCGATGGCGGAGAAGGCGAAGAACGTCCGCAGCAACCAGCCCAGGACCTCCAGATGCAGCAGCGCGGCCAACCCGTGCATGACCAGCAGCGCCACGGCGAAGCCATACACCACCGGCGCGCCGCGCGATCCCCGGATCAGGTTCAGGGCATAGTAGATGCCCACGGCGAGAAGGGTGATCTCCACGCCGGCACGGAACAAAGTTAGCCAGATTCCGGTCATCAACGGTGCCGCAGCAGCGCATCGGTCAGTTGGAGGGCTTGGCGGGTGGCGGCGACGTCATGGGTCCGGACGATGGCCGCGCCCAGCCCGACCGCCCAGCAGGCCCCGGCCAGACTGCCGGGAAGGCGATCTTGGACGGCGGCTCCGGTGAGACGACCGATGAAGGACTTCCTCGAAATCCCCACCAGCAGCGGACGCTTCCGGTTTCTAAGAGCGTCCAACCGGCCGAGCAATTGCAAATTGTGCTCCAACGTCTTGCCGAAGCCGATTCCGGGATCGAGCGCCACTTGCTCGGCCTTCACTCCGGCCGCCGCTAGGCGTTCCAGCCGGTCCGCAAAGAACGCGTCCACCTCCGCCACCACGTCGGTATAGCTGGGCTGGAGCTGCATGGTCCGAGGCTCGCCCTGCATGTGCATGGCGATGTAGCCGGCCCCGGCTTCCGCGACGATCCGCCACATCGCGTCGTCCGCGCGGTTGGCCGCCACGTCGTTCACGATGGCGGCTCCGGCCTCCAGCGCGGCCCGCGCCACGGCGGGCTTCATCGTGTCCACCGAGATGGGGCCGAGGTTCCGCCGCGCCAATTCCCGGATCACGGGAACCACGCGGGCCAATTCCTCCGCTTCGTCCACCGGCGCGGCGTCGGGCCGGGTCGATTCGCCGCCGATGTCCAGGAGGTCCGCGCCTTCCGCCACGAGCTTCTCGGCGTGGGCCACGGCGGCGTCCGTCCGGTGGAACTGCCCGCCGTCGGAGAAGGAATCGGGCGTGACGTTCAAGATCCCCATCACCAGCGCGGGGCGGGGGAACTCGTAGCGAAAGCGTTGTCCGGACCAGATCATCGGGTGGCCGAGCCTACGCGGTCTCCCCGGTTCCAGCCAATGACGAGATCCATCAGTGCATCGGCGATCCCGGCGACGACCCGGTCCGGCACGCCGATGCCGGGATGGGCCGACTGGGTCAGGAGATGCACCTGGTCGTTGATGGGATCGATCACCACCGGTTGGCCGGAGGGATCGACGCAGATCTCGGTGGAGAAAAGCTGGAGCCCGGAAATCTCCGCCAACCGTCGGGTGATCGCGTGCAAACCACCCAGCCCGAGACGCGTCTCGTCCTCGGTGGAAAGCTCCCGGTAGCGGTCCGTGAAGCAGTTCCACCAACAGGCCCAGGTTCGACCGGCCACGAAATACACGCGGAAGTAGGCGGGTTCCCCGTCGATGAGCTGGGGCTGGATGCGGCGTTGCAGGAGCAAGGCGCGGTCTGGCCAAAGCGCGAGCGACCGCCGCAGATCCGCCGGGCCGACGGCGTCCAGCACCACACCTTTTCGCCCGTAGCCCAGGCTGGGCTTCACCACGAACGGGCGGCCCAGAAGACGATCTTCTTCCGCCGTTGCCTGCCAGTTCTCCACGGAATGGGCTTCGAGCAGCACGGTCGCAGGAACGTGGATTCCGCTGCCCACGAGCCGTCGATGCATCGCGGCCTTGTCGAAAGCCGGGATGGCCCTCGACGGCGGATCGATCATCCGCACGCCCAGCCTTTCCGCCGTGGCGACCAGCCGGGAGAACACGTTCCCCGGATCGTGGTGTTCGCTGTGGAGATTGATCAGCGTGCGGGCGACGACGGACCGGCTCTCCAACGCTTCCAGAAACGCGGTCGCCCAGAGCGGTTCCACGAGGAAGAAGTTCAATCCCACTTCCGCGCAACGCCGCTGGAGCCGGTGGATGAAGAAGTCATCCGTGTCCAGCGCGTGGGTCAGGGCCAGATCGTAAACCCTCGGAACCACGGCTCAGTAGGACTCCGTCTTGCTGTCGGTCTTGGGCCGCTGGATCAGCTCGATCTCGTAGCCTTCCGGCGCGTCGATGAAGGCGAAACCGCCCTGGCCATCGGGCTTCATCGTGGGGCCGTCGGAGAACTTCAGCCCGAACTGGGCAAGGTGCTTGCCGAACGCCTCCAGGCTGTCCACCTCGAAGGCCAGATGCGTCAGATCAGGTTGAACGACGACCGGACCGCTGCTCGGGAAATAGCAGAGCTCGATCAGTTCCTCGCTGCCCGGCGTCTTGAGGAAAACCAGTTTGGAGCCGCGCGGCGATTCGTGGCGGCGAACCACTTCGAGGCCGAGAACCTTCGTGTAGAACTCGACCGACTTGTCCAGGTCGTTCAGGCGGTAGCGGGTGTGGAGCAGTTTTTTGACGATCATGCCCGCAGCTTGTCCGCCGTGGCGGACGGGCGCAACCGCCGATCTTGCGTGCGCTCAGTTCGGCGGGTTTTCCGGCGCTTTTTCGCCGCTGCGGAACGGATACTTGAACTGCTCCACATAGCCGGGCGGCACCGGATGACCTTCGATGCCGTAGCCCTCCGGCCACTTCTCCTTCGGCAGGAAATGGGTGCCGAACAACCGGTCGAAGAGGGGGAAGTGGATGGCGAAGTTCACGTCGATTGCCTCCTTTTCGATGCCGTGGTGCCAATGGTGGAAACGCGGCGTGACCAGCAGCTTCTCGATCACCGGAAACCGCCAGTTCAGGTTCGCGTGGACGAAGGTCGAATAGAGATACACGACGAAGATGTAGGCGTTGACCGCATTGGGGCTGAAGCCGAGCACGAACATCGGGATCACCGTCGTGCTTCGCAGCGCGAGGATCTCCAGGAAGTGCATCCGCGCCCCAGCCATCCAGTCCATGCTCTGCGCCGAGTGGTGGAGCGCGTGGAACTTCCACAGCCACGGAATCCGGTGGAACGCCCGGTGGACCCAATACTGCACGAAGTCCGTCAGCACCATGATCGCGGCGAACTGCACCACGAACGGCAACGCCCCGACCCACGCCCGGAGCTCCGTCATCGGCGCGATCAGCAAGACGGAACTCGCCGGACGGAAAGTGAGAAAGGTCAGGATCTGCACCAGCAGGCTGCTGACGAGGAAGTAGAACAGATCCTCCCGCCATTCCGTGCGGAAGACGTGCTGCTCCGGCCGACGGGCGAACATCCGTTCCAGCGGGATGAAGAGAAAACCGGTGAAGAGAATCCTCAGGACGAAGAAATCCAGGCCGAAGGTCAGCGCCGTCGGATCGGGCACCGTGGCCGTGGATTCCGATCCGCCCAACAGCACCGCCAACAGCGCCAGCGCGATGCCCGAACCGCCGAGGATCTTCCCCCGGCGCAACACCAGGCTGATGGCCGAACAACCGAAGCCCGCCAGCAGCAGGAAATGCAGCCCGAACCGGAACCACGGCCCGTCCTGCAGCGCGCGCATCTCCGGCGTGGTCAACGTGCCGGGCGCCTTCAGCGTCAGCACGAGGAGAAAACCCGCCAA
>CBFGQE010000250.1:0-5130 GCA_965650815.1 uncultured bacterium | reverse complement strand
CTCAGAAGAGCGTGCCGGCGGCGATGCCGATGACCTGGAGGGGACCGGTGTCTTCGAGGCCTTCGGTGGCCTTGTCGAGTTTCTGGAGGGAGAGCTTCACGTTGCGCAGGAGGGCGTCGTCGTTGACCAACTGGCCGATGCTGCCCTGGCCGCCGTTGATCTTCTGCATGATCTCCTTCATCTGCGTCATGGCGGCGCGGGTCTCGGTGAAGAGCGACTCGTCGGTCATCAGCTTGCCGATGGTTCCCTTGCCGCCGCGCACGTCGCCGATGATGCCGCGGGCGTCGGCGAGGGCGGCGTTGATCTCGACGCTGAGCGTGCCGAGGTTGGTCTGGAGCGTGGTGAGCGTGGCGAGGGCGGAATCGTGCAGGGCCGGATCGTTGATGAGCTTGCCGACGGTGCCTTTCCCTTCGGCGATGTTCTGCGAAATGGTCCGCATGTTCGCGATGCTGTCGGTGAGGTTCTGCTGGTTCTGCTTGAGGAAGTCGGTCAGGGGGCCGAGCAGGTTGTTCACGGTGTCGCCGGAGAAGCTGCGGGTGAGGTTCTCCACCCCGGTGGCGACGTTCTCCAGCTTGGCCATGAGCTGGCTGAGGTCGGGCTGTTCGGCGGTCTGGAGGTAGGCGCCGTCGGTGGCGACGACGCCGTTGGGCGTGCCGAAATCGACGGCGATGAAGTTCTGCCCCATGAGGCCGACGAACTTGATGGTGGCCTTGCTGTCGGTGCGGACCTGCGTGCCCGCGTCATGGATGCGGAGGGTGACGCGCACCTGGGTGTTGGTCAGGGCCACGGCCTCGACGCGGCCGACCTCGACGCCCGCCATCTTCACGGGATCGCCGACCTGGAGTTCCTGCACGTTGTTGAAGAGGGCGTTCAACCGGTAGCCCTTCTGGAAGAAGGTGAACCCTCCCAGCATCTCCAAGATGAGGAACGCGGCGACCAGGGCGAGGGCGAAGAACAGTCCCAGGCGGGTTTCGAGCGTGTTTTTCATGGCGGGATAAATCAGGGGTGCGGAGTCGCGCCGCGCCGGGTCAGGCGGCGTTGCGGATGGATGAGCTGCTGGATGAAGGGATCGGTGGAAGCGCGGAGTTCGTCCGGCGTCCCGACAAAGACGATGGAGCCGTCGCGGATCACGGCCACGCGGTCGGCCGCGCTGAAGACGAGGTCGCGGTCGTGGGTGACGACGAGCGCGGTGGCTCCGGCGCGTTCGTTCAGCTCGACGATGGACTCCGCGATGTTCACCGAGCTGATCGGGTCCAGCTCGCTGGTGGGCTCGTCGAAGAGCACCAGCTCGGGCTCGATGACCAGGGCGCGGGCGATGGCCACGCGCTTCTTCATGCCGCCGGAAAGTTCGGCCGGATACTTGGACTCGGCGTCGGCGAGACCGACATCGGCGAGGGTTTCGCGGACCCTGCGGGCGATCTCGGCGCGGGGATGGAGGCGGTGTTCGCTCAGGTAGAGGCCGACGTTCTCGCCGACGGTCAGGGAGTTCAGCAGCGCGCCGGACTGGAAGACCATCGCGAGGCGGTGCCGGTCCATCACTCCGGGCGAGAGGGTCGATTCGCCGTCGAGCAGGATGTCGCCGGTGTCGGGCCGTTCCAGGCCGATGATGTGGCGGAGCAGGACGCTTTTGCCCGAGCCGCTGGGCCCCATGAGCATGAAGATCTCGCCGGGCTGGATCTCCAGGTTCACGTCCTTCAGCACGGCCTTGCCGCCGTAGCTGCGGGAGAGGTTCGACACCCGGATGCAGAGGCCCTGTTTCGCGCGGGCGGGATGGGCGGCGGAAGCGTTCATCAGTCGAAGGCCATCAGCAGGCGGGTCAGGAAGTAGTCGAGCAGCAGGATGAGCACGATGGAATTGACCACCGCCTTGGTCACGGACCGGCCGACGCCGCGCGGCCCGCCGAAGGTCGCCAGGCCCTGCTGGCAGCCCACGACGCCGATGACGACGGCGAAGGCGAGCGACTTGACCAGGCCGTCGAAGACGTCCTTCAGGTCCAGCATGCTGCGGAGATTGTTGAAGAACGCGGCGAAGGACACGCGAATCTCGGCGTTGTAGTTCGCCACGATCGCGCCGCCCAGCCAGCCGACGATCATGGAGAAGACGACGAGCAGCGGCAGCATGACCGTCACCGCCAGGAGCCGGGGCACCACGAGGTAGTGCAGCGGCTGGATGTTCATGGTGCGAAGGGCGTCGATCTCCTGGTTGACCTTCATCGAGCCGATCTCAGCCGCCATCGAGGAACCGATGCGGCCGGCGATGAGGATGGCCATCATGACCGGGGCGAGCTCCTTGCAGACGGAGAGCCCGACAAGCCCGCCGAGCGAGCTGCCGAGCCCGCGCGAGACGAGCACCGGCCCGGTGTTGAGCGCCACCACTCCGCCGATGAAGAGCGAGAGAATGCACACCATCAGCAGGCTGGCGTTGCCGATCTCGAACATCTGCTCCTTCACCTTGGCGCGCTGCCGCCACGCGACGGGCATCGCGCCCAGCGCCTGGAGGAACAGAACGAGCAATTCACCGATGTGGCGGAACATAGACATCAAAACCAGACCGCGCCGAATGAACACGAAAGCAAAGCCCGGCGAAACCGGAATGTCTGACCAAGCCGTGGAACGGAGCTAAGGCGCTGCATCGGGCTTCGCCTCCTTTCCGCCGAAGGGGATGAAGAGGATCTTCCAGCGGTTTCCGGCCGAGTCTTTCCGGTGCTGGATCAGGCCGAAGAGCGCGGCGTGGTTTCGCTCCGTCGGCGTGTGTTCGCAGCGGAACAGGTTGAAGAGGAAGGAACGGCTGCTCGTGCCGGCCTTGGGATTCTGCTCGCTGCGCCACACCGACCAGAGCGGCGACCAGTTTCGTGTGACCGACTCGGTGCGCGGCACGATGGGCTCGACGGGCGCGAAGACCTGCAAGCGGCGGTTGCCATCGGCATCCGTGCGCGATGTCCACAAAGGCCACGCATCGCGGCGGCGACCCAGCTCCTGGCCGGTTTCGCGGTCCGTCACGCGCGTGTCGGAGTAGAGGAAGAACAGCCAGCGCGTGCGTTCGCGCTCCAGTGCGCCCGCGCGGGAAAGGCGATGCCCGTAGATCGGCCAGGCCACGAAGTCGCTCCGTAGCGTGGGCGACTGGTAGTCGCCGTAGAACGGCCAGATCCGCACGCCGTGTTTGCCCGGTCCCTCCGCCCAGCCGAAGAGCGGCCACGGCACGCCGTATTCCTTGTAGCCCTTGGCGCGGTCGTCCGCGACGGAGAAGCCCAGCGGCCAGCCATACGTCACCCAGTCGCGCGTGGGGGAACGCTGCGCGGCGTAGAACGGCAGCACGGCGCGGAAGCGGCTCTCGTTCGTCGTGCCCGGCGCGATCGTCTGCCAATGCCCGAGCGGCCAAAGGTAGAACCCCTTGTCGTAGGCGGGCACTTCGACGGCATCGCCCACGGCGTTCGTCCGCCAGGTCGTGCCCTTCGTCTCGTGCCCGGCGAGAGGCAGGAACTGCCAGCCATCGAGCGAATCGCCCGTGCGGGCGTGGACCAGCGGATAGGGGAAGTTGCGCGTCTCCACGTCGCGCTTGCGCGACCAGACCCAGAGCGGCCACAGCGTCCAGCCCACCTCGTCCCGGCCGAACTTGTTCCGGGCATGGCCGTAGAACGGCAGCACGGCGGTGTAGTCGTTCGAGCCGCTCGGGGAACGCTGTTGGAAATACAGCGGGAAGAGCGCGCGCCGCTCGGTCACGTCGCCCTCCTGGTCCGCGCCGCCCGACCAGTTGAGGAGCTGGAAGAACTGCCAGCGGAATTCCGCGCCCGACTTTTTGTAGGTGAGGAAGGGATACGCGACATCGATCAGCGTGCGGTCCAGCGCGTCGTCGCGCAGCACGGAGAAGAGCGGCGCCACGCCGTATTGCTCGGTGGAACCGCTCCGCTGGTGGAACCAGAAAGGCGCCACGGTCTCGGTGCGTTCCCCCGGTTCCAGGGTGAGCCGGAACCGGCTGTGCAACGGGCCGAACGGCTCCCAGATGTCGGGCTCCGCCGCCCCCGCCGCCGAGCAAACGGCGACAACGGCCAGCACCGCGCCAAGACGCGCCGAAAATGGACTGGAAACCCGCAACACGGCGCGGAGCGTCGGTAACGACCCCGGCACCGTCAAGCGCCGGTCCCGGGGGGACGGGCGCTGGCGCAATCGTTCCCCGGGTGGTCACCGGCAGCATCGCGCTGCTGGGGCTGGGGCTAAGGACGCTGGATCGGAGGACGTAGCGGCGAAAGGGAGTTCGCCGCCAATTGGCCAGCTCTCCGTCGCCCGGTGAATCCCAACGGGATTCTGACCCCCTAGCCCAAGGTTGCGCGCCTCGCGCTACCTTGGGGAAGACCGCCCGACACGAACCTACCCCGAACGGGGTTGCGGCCTTCAACTGGTGCACGCGGACACAACCCCGCCAGGGGTTGAATCCGCCGGGTATGTTCCTGGGAGATGGGTGACAGGAAGTCCTTTGGACATGGGTTACAGGTATGGGATGGCCTGGAAAGAGACCTGTGTGATGAGTGAACGGATCCAGCTGATCGGCGACTATCTGAGCGGGGAATATGGGATCAGCGAGCTGGCCGCGGAATACGGGGTGAGCCGCAAGACGGTCTACAAATGGATCGGCCGCCATGCGGCCGCTGTGGGGCGCGCCGAAGCTGCGGCGGAAACTGCTGGAAGCCGTCGGCGGAGCGCGGTGTCCGGCGGAAAGCACCGTGAGCGAGATCCTGCGGCGCCATGGCCTGAGCCGCGTGGCCAAACGCCGCCGCCACGCGGTGCCGAGCCAGCAGCCGTTTGCGGATTGCCGGGCGGCCAACGCGGTGTGGTGCGCGGACTTCAAGGGCTGGTTCCGGACGGGTGACGGGCACAAGTGCACGCCGCTGACGATCAGCGACGGGCACAGCCGCTATCTGCTGCGTTGCCAGGGCATGGGTGGTGCGACCGGCTGGGTGACGGTGAAGCCATTGTTCATCGCGACGTTCCGGGAATACGGGCTGCCGGAGGCGATGCGGACCGACAACGGGCCGCCGTTCGCCACGGCCACGCTGGGCGGTTTGAGCTCCCTGGCCGTGTGGTGGGTGCGGCTGGGCATCCGGCTGGAACGGATCGAACCGGGACAGCCGCAACA
>CBFGQE010000249.1:0-5139 GCA_965650815.1 uncultured bacterium | reverse complement strand
ATTCCCCAGCTCCAGCAACCGCTCCTTCGCCTCCGCCGACAAGCTGGACGTCAGCACCCAGGCCTTGGCCCGCTCGGGATCTTCCTCCATCCAGCGCTGCGCGGCGTTCTCCAGGCGATGCTGCCCTTCGTCGTTCGCCAAGGTCTGGGCCCATTCCACGGCGGCTTCGGGATACTGGTAGGTCACGCCGTCGATGTAAGCCCCGACCGCCGCCTCGCGGGCCGGCCCTTGCGGCAGCGTCGCCAGCCAATCGGCCGCTCCGAACGGGTCCTGTCCCGCCCATTGGCCGCTCACGGCCCCGAGCGCCTGGTCCCGCTCCGGACCGTCGGGGAAACCGCTGGCCCATTGCGCCGCCGCGCCCGGATCGGAACCGGCCCAGGTGGACAGCACGCTCTGCGCGGCGGACGCCTGTTGGTCGGCCGGAAGCGTGGCCACGAAGTTGGCCGCATCCTCCGGCGAATGCTCCGCCCACGCCGCTGCGACGCTCGGAAAGGCGCGGGCCCGGTCCTCTTCCGGCAGGCCGCGCGCCCAGGCCGACGCCGCCTGCGGATCGTTCCGCGCCCAGCCCGAGGCCAGGCTGTCCATCAGGTTCTGCCGGAGCTGCCCGGTCTTCTGTCCCAGGGCGAACTCCGCCAGTCCCCGGGGATCGTCCTGCGCCCACTGGTGGGCGAGGTTCTGCAACGCATCGTTGCGGCCCCGTCCATCCGGCAGTTGCTCGGCCCACTTCACCGCCGCCGTCAGGTCCGTCTGGGCCCATTGCTGGGCGATGTTGCCGGTGAGATTCGCGCTCGAACCGGGCGGCAACGCGGCGACGAATTCCGCCGCCGCCTGCGGATCTTCCCGCGCGAGGTTATACAACATGCCCTGGGCGGCCTCGCGCTGGACCGGCCCGGGCGGCAACCCCTTCACCCACGCCATCGCGCCGTCCGGATCGCTCTCCGCCCAGGAACCGGCGATGGAACCGTAAACATGGCTGCGCACGCTGCCCGGCGGCAACGTGTCGAAGAACGCCGCCGCCGCCTTGGGATCGTTCTGGCTCCAGCCGTAGGCCAGGTTCTGCAGGAGATCGCTGCGCTGGGAACCGGACGGCAAGGTCTTCACGTGGGCGGCGGCGGCCACGGGATCGGTCTGCGCCCAGGATGACAGCACGGCCTGCATCGCCTGGTTCTTGCCCTCGGCCGAACCGAGCTGTTCCGCCCAGGCCAAGGCCCCGCGCGGATCGGTCTGCGCCCATTGCGAGGCCAGGCTGGAGGTCATGTTGCCGCGCATCTGTCCCGGCGGCAGCTCGCGCAGATAGGCCGCCACGGCGCGGGGATCTTCCTCCGCCCAAGCGTGGATCATCGACTGCATCGCGCCGTCCTTGGCCGATCCGGCGGGCAGTTGTTTGACCCAGGCCAAAGCCCCCGGAAGATCCTGCTGCGCCCAGCTTCCGGCCACGCTTTGGATGAACTGGTTCCGGGAGGCTCCCGGCGGCAGGGACAGGACGAGCGCCGCCGCTTGGCCCGGGTCCTGGCCCATCCCGGCGTAGATCATCTGCTGCAAGGCCGAGCGACGGGCGTTCCCCGTGGGCAGTCGGCTCGCCCAGGCCCAGGCGGCGGAAAGGTCGCTCAGCGCCCAGGCCCCGACCAGTGCCTCGATGGCCTGCTGGCGACGCGGGCCCTCCGGCAGTTTCAACGCCTCGGCCGCCGCCGTCACCGGGTCCAGCTCCGCCCAGCGGCTGAACACGGCATACAACGCGCCCGAATGCCGCCAGACGGAACCCCCCTCCAGCGGCAAGGTCAGCTTCAGCGCGGACGCCGGATCGGTCCGCGCGATCGCAGGCACCACGTGGTTCAGCAACCAGTCCCGGCGTTCCCCCGCGTCTTCTCGGGCCTCCACCCAGCGCCTGAGCGCGGCCACATCCGCGTCCGCCCAGCCGCGCAGCACGGATTCCCGGCCGTTCTTCCGTTCCGGCGAAACGGCCGAGGAATCGAGCCAAGCCAGTGCCGCCACCGGATTCACCTGCCCCCAGCGATGCAGCAGCATGTGCAGGAGCATCTGCCGTTCATGCGGCGGACGCAGCGTGGCCAACCACTCCATCAACGCCGGAATCTCCGCCGCGCCCAGCCCGGCCACGATCCGCTGCAATTCCCCGTGTCGCTCGGGCCGATCACGCCGGTCCGGCTTGAACCAAGCCTCCAGCTCCGCGCGCGCAACCGCGCTGGGCGGTCGCGTTTCCGGCGCCGCATTCGTCGCTCCGGCGGCCGGCCGGAGCGGCACCGAGTTGGTCGGTGCCGGAGCCACCATCGGAGCCGTCGTCCGCAAAACCACCCGCTCCGCCCAGACGCCGGCCGCGATGCCGCCCGCCGCCGTCAGGGCGAGGAGAACTGCTGTTTTCTTCATGGATCGTGTCCTTGCCACCGTTGGACAGAGGATGGGCCCGGAACGTTGCCCGCCAATTGTAAATTGTTCACAAAGCCGTCGTCCCACATCGGAGTCATTTTCGCAGGAGCTACGATGGTCAGGTTGCTCCGTAGAAACCATGAGGCCGTCGATGGGAGAGAGACGGCCCCTCACCCGACCTTCGGCCACCCTCTCTCCATCCGATGGGGAGAGGGCAGGGGTGAGGGGCTTCACGCCCAGGATTTCTTCAAGGCAACGTGACCGTCCGTGCTCCGTTCCCCATCGGCCTTTGCCCTTCGGTCCTCGTCATTCCAATTCCGCCATTGCCTTGAAAACCGGGTTTCCCATGATGCCCGCTCTTATGTCGCGCCGGCAGTATCCCTTTCATTTGATCGAACCCAAGTGGCAGCAGCACTGGGACGCGGAACAGACCTTCCGCGCCTGGAATCCCAGCGAGGTCCTGCCGGACGGGCACCCGTTCACGCTGCGTCATGGGGCCGATGCCCTCAGCCCCGCCAAAGTCGCCAGCGGCCAGGCCCCGGGGAAGTTCTACATCCTCGACATGTTCCCGTATCCCTCCGGCGCCGGCCTGCACGTCGGCCATCCCGAGGGCTACACCGCCACGGACATCCTCGCGCGCTTCCGTCGTTCCCAGGGCAAGAACGTCCTGCACCCGATGGGCTGGGACTCCTTCGGCCTGCCTGCCGAGCAATACGCGGTGAAGACCGGCCAGCATCCGCGCGTCACCACGGAGGCGAACATCGCGAACTTCACCCGCCAGATTAAGTCGCTCGGTTTCAGCTACGACTGGTCCCGCGAAGTCGCCACGACCGATCCCGAGTATTTCAAATGGACCCAGTGGATCTTCCTCCAGATCTACAACAGCTACTTCGATAAGCATGAAAACAAGGCGATGCCGATTGGACTCTTGGAAGATGCGTTTTCTGACGCTCCCAAGAGGATAGCTGAATGGAAAGACAACCCATTCTTGCGTGAGCGCAACCGGCAGTGGAAGGAGTCGCCAGAATACCTTAAGAGCGAGTTTCAACGGAGGCTCTGGATTGACAATCATCGACTAGCCTTCGTCAGCGAAGCCCCAGTGAACTGGTGCCCCGAACTGGGCACAGTGCTGGCCAACGAGGAGGTCATCGAAGGAAAGAGCGAGGTCGGCGGTTTCCCCGTCATCCGCAAGCCGATGCGCCAATGGATGCTTCGCATTACCGCCTTTGCCGAACGTCTACTGGCCGATCTCGACACCATCGACTGGTCCGACTCGCTGAAAGAAATGCAGCGGAACTGGATCGGGAAGAGCGAGGGAGCAGAAGTAGATTTTAAAGTGGACGGCCACGCGGCCAAGATTCGTGTCTTCACGACCCGCCCGGACACGCTCTTTGGTGCGACTTACATGGTTTTGTCCCCTGAGCACACTTTAGTTGGCTCAATCACGACCCCTGCTCAGAAGGCGGCAGTGGAGCAGTATCAGAAATTCGCCGCCACCAAGTCCGACTTGGAGCGCACCGAATTGGCCAAGGACAAGACCGGCGTCTGGACCGGCGCCTACGCCATCAACCCGGTCAACGGCGAGAAGATCCCGATCTGGATCGCCGACTACGTCCTGGCGACCTACGGCACCGGCGCGATCATGGCCGTGCCGGCACACGACGAGCGGGACTTTGAATTCGCCAAGAAGTTCAATCTGCCGATTAAGCCGGTCGTTGGAACTGTTCTTCCGAAGGTTCGCGATGCAGTTCCCTCCATGACCATTCCTGACGGCGACAACGAATCGGTTGTTCTGAAGGTGGGAGACGAGGAGAAGCGATTCTATTACTCGCTCGGTGTCTGCGACACGTCCGAAGGCGTGGCGGTTCTTTCCTCCAACAGCGAAGTTTCAATCGACGGCCTCCCCACCGCCGAAGCCAAGGCCAAGATCACCGCATGGCTGGAGTCCAAGGGCCTTGGCCAGAAGACGGTCAACTTCAAGCTGCGCGACTGGCTCTTCAGCCGTCAGCGCTATTGGGGCGAACCCTTCCCGATCATCTGGAAGAAGGACGCCGCCGGGAACCTCTACCACGAAGCCTTGCCCGAGAGCGCGCTGCCGTTGCTCCCGCCCACGCTGGAAGACTACAAGCCCACGGCGAGCGGCGAGCCCCCGTTGGCCCGTGCCAAGGACTGGCTCCATTTGCCCGACGGTTCCATCCGCGAGACCAACACAATGCCCCAGTGGGCCGGCTCGTGCTGGTATTACCTCCGCTACCTGGACGCCAAGAACGGCACCGCCTTCGTGAACCGCGACGTGGAGAGCTACTGGATGGGTAGCCGCCGAGGTCACGAGGCGGACACGGCCGCCTCCGCCAATCCGCCTCCTCACGTCGGCGGTTACGGGGTCACGCCCGGAGTCGATCTCTATGTCGGCGGCACCGAGCACGCCGTGTTGCACCTGCTCTACGCCCGGTTCTGGCACAAGATCCTCTTCGATCTCGGCCACGTCTCCACCGCCGAGCCGTTCTTCAAGCTGGTCAACCAGGGCCTGATCCTCGGTGAAGACGGCCAGAAGATGTCCAAGTCCCGCGGCAACGTGGTCAATCCCGACGACGTGCTGAAGGAGTTCGGCGCCGACGCGTTCCGCCTCTATGAGATGTTCATGGGCCCGCTCCAGGACACCAAGCCGTGGAACACCCGGGGCGTCGAAGGCGTCTATCGTTTCCTCGGCCGCGTCTGGCGCGCCTACGTGGACGAGGCCACCGAGACCGACTACGA
>CBFGQE010000248.1:0-5185 GCA_965650815.1 uncultured bacterium | reverse complement strand
AACACGGAGACTGGTTCGCCTGGTGCTGTGTGGCCGTGATGGCGCTCCAGGGCTTTCGGCTTGCGGCACGCAGTCGGATGAAGAAGTGAGCCGCAGAGATTGAAGAATGGGCAGGTCAGTCGCCGAAGAGCCGGTTCGGAGAGCCCAGCCTTTATCGAAACACGGGCAACAAGATGCCACATGGCCGATCTACGTAGCTACCGGTCTTCTCAGCGCCGGTGACGCGGCAGAATGAGCCCGGGGTTGTAGTCTCCAAACAAATTGAGCCCCGGCGGGGCGAAAGAAAAGCCCGCCCTTTGCGGTGTTGCGGCATTTTTCCATCCCTCAGGGCTCTTGGTTTCCTTCGACCGTCAACCCACAGCTCCCCGCTGTGGGCTACGGTCTGCCGCTGCTTGAATCTCGGCTGACTTCCCAACATCAACGCATCGCGAAAAACTCAATGGAGAAGGAAAACTCCGATTTGGGGAACCCGGCTTACAGTCATCCGTGTCCTTGGTCGCGCCTCACCTTGCAGTTCCGGTGTGCGCGACCGGGCGTGGCCGCCAAAAACTGGAACCGACGCGGTTATCCGCACTGGCTCCAGGGAGCGTCTTCAAACCGAGTGGCTGAGCCAATCGAGGCTGGCAGGCAAATGTCGGCCCGCTGGCCTGGAGCCAGGTTCAGTTGCAGGGCCCGGCCGTGTCCGTCCACCAACACGGTGAGCTTCCTGTTGAGTTCGCCCCAGGGTGCGGCCGATGACCTGATATTGTTGGCCTCCGGCGAGGTTGCTCCCGCGCTAACAGGCCTGAATGTGGGTCGCGTCCAGATCGGCAACAGAACCAGGCATGAAAGGAGCGGACGGAAACTCATCGGAATCGCTATTTGGCGCGACGGAAGCCCTCTCTCTCCTCACGAACCTTTTCAACAAGGCGGCTCAGATTTGGGGACAACGCGGCTCGATCGAGCAAGTCAACCGGGCGATCCTTATCCGTGCGGGGCTCGCCGACGCCGCTGCCGTAGAGTTCGGCCAGCTTGAAGAGAGCGTAGGGATGGTCCATGTCCGCTGCGTTCCGGATCAACGCCAGCGCGCGTTCCTCGTCCAGTTCCACACCAAGCCCGTTCAGGTAGCAAAGCCCGAGGCGATACATCGCTCCGTCCCAACCTTGCTCCTCAGCTTTGCGATACCACCGCACGGCTTCGGGCATGGATGCCGGCTCCTTGGTCTCCAGCCAGTAGCCGAACATTGTCTGGCCCAGCGGCAGCCCGGCTTCGGCCGATCGGCGGAGCCAATCGCGCGCTAACAAGGGGTCGGGGTCCATCCCTCGTCCGTCGCGATAAACCAGGAAAAGCTCATACATGGCGTCGCGCTGTCCTTGCTCGGCCGCGCGCCGGAAGAGGTCGAACGCCTTGTCAGGGTTGCCGGAGGGCTCATAGGCATGAATCCAGGCTAGGTTCACCAAGCCGTCGGGGTCGTTCTTCTCAACAGCCCTCTCGAACCATCGACGAGCCGATCCCATATCCTTAGTCACACCTTGCCCGAATCGATGGCAACGTCCCAGAGCGACCATGGCCTCGATATGGCCCTGTTCCGCCGCTCGGCGATACCAGCGCACGGCTTCGGCCTGGTTTGTCCCCCGTGACCCGGACAACATCCAACCGAGATTGTATTGGGATTGGGCGTGCCCGGCTTCCGCCGCGACCCGGAACAGCTCGAGTGCCTTGCCCTCATTCTTCGGGGTTCCCACGCCTTGGAGATGGATGATCCCCAGGTTCGCGGTGGCTGGGATGAATCCTTGGTCGCTGGCGCGTTGCAGCCAGTCCTTCGCTTCCGAAGGACTGGTCGTCTGACGCTCCCCGGTGGCCAACGAGATCCCTAGATAATGCTGCGCCACGGTGTCGCCGTTGGCGGCTTCGGCTCGGATCTGGTCCGTGGATTTGTCCTTGAACCTGGCTAGGATCTCCTCGGCGGTGGGCCATCGGCTGGACGGCGCCGAAAGTGAGTCGGCCGCAATGCAAAGACAGATCGGCACGATGCCGACGATTGCGATCAGGCAGGCCAGCGCAAACTTCAACCGATACGGAATCATTCCGGGCATCATGGATGGTTTCATCACGGGTTGGCTTCCAAGCGTGTTGCCTCGCTGGTGTCGGGGCGAGAAGGGGCCAATGAGCGGATGGCCGCTTTTGGAATCCTCCAGTGGCCGAGCAGGTCGGGATTCACGATCAGCATGGCGTCGTCCGTGGACAAGACCCAAGGCAGCAAATAGGTCGACGAAGCAGCGCTGTCCCGTTGTCGGAATAGATCCACTGGATGACCCTTTCGTTTCAGCACCAGAGGAACAACGACCGGGGCCTCGCATCCCGGGTAAAAAGCCAGGAGCGTGGCGGATCGCCCATCTGCATCGCCGGGCACGGTGTCGAATGATCCGTAGCTGGTGACGCTTCGGATCGGCCCCGGCGTCGGATGCAGCAACAAAACGCTGTCTCCGTCCGTGGTCGGAACGCTGCCACGCAGGGCGAAGTTAGTGGGCCATGACCAGGTCGGCTTGCGCAGCACGGCGTCCAGGCGCGTCTCTGCTTCCTTGGCGTGTTCCTTCCACGAGTGACTCAGCAAATTGAGCAGGTTGGTCGTGCCTCGGCGGATTCCCAGCAGCCGATCCCTGTGACCGTAACCGGAAACGCTGAAGAGCAGAAACTCGTCGGTCGGCCACGGCGTGGTCTCGCGAAGGCCCCAGCCTTCGGATCGCAGGACAGTCTCGCTTTGAACCGCCCCGGCCGCGTCCAGGACAAACAGCCTCCCGCCGCCCCAGAGTGCGATCCGGTCGGTTCCCCAGTCCATGACCGGCTGCCAACCGCCTCCGGCGGTGTCGAGCGGCGTGACTGCCGGACGCCGTCGGGTGCTTGCCAGCACCTGGAACGACGCGTCCTCCGTGGAGCTGCGCAGGAGGCCCTGTGGATTTGAAAGATACAGCTGGCCCCCAAGACTCCGCAAAACCGCTCCCCTCTCCAAGGGGGCGGACACCCGGGACCAATTCCGTTCGGAGAACGAATACTTGGCGAGATGGTCTTGGACACTGACCCAAATGCCCGAGGAATCCGTCTCGAAATGCGGTCCCGAGCCCAACACGAACATTGGATCCGGTTGTCCCAGCTCGGACGGGAACGCCACGACCGTGGTCGTTCCATTCGTCGGATGGATCCTGGCGAACAGCGTCTCCGTGCGCCGGGGATCAAACGGATCGAGCCGAGATGTGATCTGCACCCAGAGTTCGGTCCCCCGCACTATGGGATGCTCTGCGGGGGAGCGGAGCAGCCTGGAATCACCGCGCTGCACGGCCACGTTCCAAGCGATGAAGTCCGCAGAGAGGCGCGACTCGGCGGCAAGTTGGGGCCGCACGGGCTGAACTGGTTCAACCGACGGCGTGGATGGCCGGGGTGTGCTGATAGTTTCGAGATTGGCGATGGCCCGATCCACGATCCATGCGTGGTCGAAGCGCGGGCCGCGGGCCGCGCGGAACTCCTTCAAGAGCGGCAGCAGTTCATCCGCATCCGCAGCCGACCAATTGGGTTCCTCGGCATTCGTCGGCGCGCTGAACAGCGACTTCAACACCACCCCATCCATGCTGGAATGCGAGTCGTCGAACGTCCGGATCGTCCGCAGATATTCGAGGCGCAGCCGCTGCTGGAAACTTTTCCACGGCTCGAAGCGATATGCTCCGACACCAAGGTTCCGCTTGGAGCGGAGGACGTTTTCCGTCCGCCACAGAATTCCGGGACGTTTGGTCAGGATATCTCGGCGCTGTTCCCAGAGTTCCTCCACGAGTTCTTCTTCACGCTGTTGAAAGGTTCCGGTCCTGTCGAACGGCGCCCAGGCGGTCGCTAGGTATTTCGCTTCTAGGCGCGTCTTGGGGTCCGGGGAGCCGGCCATTGAGTCGATCCAGTCTCGGAACAATCCTGGCACCCGCTTCCGATCCTCCCATTTCCATCCCCGCACCGGCGGACGATCCGCCGGCGAGTAGCCCGCAGAGATCCAATGCTGCAAACGGGCCACGGTTTCCTCAGGACGTTTGTCCCACAGCCCCGCGCCTCGCCATACGAGATCGCCCATGCCCGTGCCGCCAACCCACCGGTCTTCCGGAGACAGCGCGACGCCTCGGATGCCGCGATGGGCTGGACCATGGGCGCGCACCAGATCGGCGACGTCGGAAACCACGCTGCGCAATTCTTCCAGCGCGGGTTCATGCCCGACCCTCGCCTCGGACACATCATGGAACTGGAGCAACAAGGCCGTGGCCCGCCCGACAATCTCCAGCCCCAAGTCGAACCACGGCAAGTCATGGGCCGCACCGTTCGTGGGTTGGAATGCGCCGTAGTCACGGTAGATGGTCATGGCTCCCAGCATGGCGAACATGGCGTCAGGATGGGGTGGTTTTGCCCGGCTCGAAAAATCGGGCTCGGGACCGGTCTCGACTTGGCCGAGCCGACTCCTGAGGCGCAGTTCCGTGCATTCCCGGGATCGTTCGCCCAACACCCAGGCGGAATCGCTCGCGGCCTGGGCTTCTTTCCAAAGCGCCCATCGCAACGCCCACCGGGCCTCCTCCTTGAATCCCCGCGCCTCGTCGGCCGCACGCCAGCTCGGCAGATCCGAAACCACGTCCAGCTCCGCCAGGATTCGCCGCGTCAAGGTCTCGGCCATCTCGATCCGGTTCGTCCGGGGACCGGAGACTTCGATTGTTTTCGCGCCCGTTCCGTCCGGCAGGGCCAGCCGCAGGCGGACGTGCAACGTGGCCGGATCGAACCCGTCGCCGTCCAACGTGCCGTCCACCAGATACCGGCCGGTCCAGAACGGTTCGGGCTCGGCGGTAATCTCCTTTTCAAAGAGGGCCGTGGCCAGATGCCGGCGCTCCAGCACGAAGACGCGCGGCTCCCGGGCGAGGCGATGGATCAAGAGCAGCGTCAATTCCCGCTCCGTTTCGCGGGCCTCGCGCGACTGGAGCGCGGACCGCAGGTTCAGGACCGAGACGGGAATGGCCTCGCCCTTGGCCACGGCCAGCTTCGGCAAGAGCGGCTCCAGAATGCGCCCCAGCCGCTCGCACCATTCGGCGGCGTTCTTGTCGGGCCACGGCGCGACATCGTCCAGTAACACGACGCCCGGTCCCGCGGCCACGAGCTTGGCGGCCAGCTTGGGACCGTCGCCCGACTCCCG
>CBFGQE010000247.1:0-5198 GCA_965650815.1 uncultured bacterium | reverse complement strand
GCGATGTCCAGCTCGGGAATGTAGTCCTCCGAGAGATGCTTCGAACCAGTGACAGCCTGGTTCATCTTAACGACTGAATAGGCTCCGGTGATCCCGAGGATCAGGAGCAGGCTGGCGAAGCCGAGACCGATTTTCTTGCCGATGGTGAGTTGCATGGAACGTGACAGTGGATGGATACGAAAAGGGGTCAGTGGTTGGCCGACCGGACCAATCCGGCCAGGTCGAGGATCAGGGCCACGCGGCCATCACCCATGATGGTCGCGCCGGAGAGCACCTCGACGTCGCGGTAGAATCGGCCGAGGGACTGGATGACGGTCTGGTGGCTGCCGAGGACGCGGTCCACGACGAGGCCGACGCGCTGGTCCTCATGGCGGACGATGACGATCTTCTCGATCTCGGGCTCGCCCTCCTCCTGACCGAACAGCTCGCGCAGGTGGATGTAGGGCACCTGCTCGCCGCGCACGGCCACCAGGTTGCGGCCGTTGTTGCGGGAGCGGTCGGCGCGGCGCAGCTCCACGTTCTCCGTCACCACGGACATCGGGACGATGAACTGGTCGTGGCCGATCTCGACGAGCAGGCCCTCGATGATGGCCAAGGTGAGCGGCAGCGTGAGCGAAATGGTCGTGCCCTGGCCGACCTCGCTCGCGATGGAGACTGAGCCGCGCAGGGCGTCGATCTGGCGCTTGACCACGTCCATGCCGACGCCGCGCCCGGAGACGCTGGTGATGGCCTTGGCGGTGGAGAAGCCGGGAAGGAAGATGAGGTTGAAGATCTCCTTCTCCGAAAGGTTCGCATCGGGGGCGATGAGCTTCTTCTCGACGGCCTTGGCCCGGATGGCGGCGGTGTCGAGGCCCTTGCCGTCGTCCTGGATGGTGACGACGACGTTCGAGCCGGTGTGGACGGCGGCGAGGCGGATCGTTCCCTGGCGGGGCTTGCCGCGCTGTTCGCGCACGTCGGCGGGCTCGATGCCGTGGTCGAGGCTGTTGCGGATGAGGTGGACGAGCGGGTCGCCGAGCTGGTCGAGCACGGTCTTGTCCAGCTCGGTCTCGGCGCCTTCGGTGACGAGGCTGATCTCCTTGCCGAGTTCGGCCGAGAGATCGTGCACAAGGCGCTTGAAGCGGCTGAAGGTCGTGCCGATCGGCATCATGCGGATGCCGAGGACGTTCTCGCGCAGCTCGGAAACAAGGCGCTCGATCTCCTCCACCGGCACGTCGAGTTCCGGCGCGCTGAAGCGCGTGGCGATCTGGCTGAGGCGCGACTGGTTCATGACCAGTTCGCCGACGAGGTTCACCAAACGGTCGAGCTTCTCCGAAGGCACGCGGACGGTGGAGTCCTTGGCCGAAGCGGCCTTCTTCTGCGCCGGGTTGCGGGTGAAGAGCGTGGTGTCGCCCGCGGCGGCGGCCGACGGATTGATGGGGACCACAGCAACGGGAGCCACTGGTGCGGCCGGTTCCGGCACGACCTGGCGCGGAGCGGGCGGCTGCAAGGCGGCGACCGGCTCGATGGACAGTTCGCTGCCGTCCTCGACGAAGATGAAGACGTCCTTGATCGCGTTCGCGCCGCGTTCGGTCGTCAGCGTGATCTCCCAGGAGAAATGGATCTGGTCCGGCTGGAGGTCTTCGAGCGCGGGAACGGAATCCGTCTTGGCGACGACGGTGCAGTCGCCGAGATCGCGCAGCTCGTTGAGCAGGGAAACGGGGTTCGTGCCCGAGACCATGATGGCGGGATCGGGCCGGAAACGGATGCGGAAGGTCTGCTTCGCCGAAACGTCCGCCGCCGGTTTGGGCGCATGGGCCGATGCCGGAGCGGCGGGAGCACCGTGGCCGCTGAGGGCGTTGATCGCGGCGATGAGCTTCTCGCTGGAGCCGGGTTCGAGCGTCGCTTCGCCCTGGGCGACATCGAGCAGGGTCTTGATCTGGTCCTTGGCGGCAAGGACGAGCTGGAGCAGCTCGGGCGAGAGCTTGAGCGAGCCTTCGCGCACGTGGTCGAGCGCGGTCTCGACGTGGTGGGTGAAGGCGGCCACGTCGTCGAAACCGAACATCGCGCCGGAGCCCTTGATGGTGTGGAAGGAGCGGAAAAGGCGGTTGATGTCCTCGGGGTCGGGGCTGCCCGCATCCATGTCGAGGACGATCTCCTCGATCTGGGCGAGGAGATCGCCGGCCTCGAGGAGGAAGGTGTTGACGGGATTGGGCTGCGACATGGCGGGGATCAGTTCAGGAATTTCTTGGCGACCATCACGAGCTGCTCGCCGCGGAAGGGCTTCACGATCCAGCCGCTGGCACCGGCGGCGCGGCCGGCCTGCTTCTTGGCGTCGTCCGACTCGGTGGTGAGCATGATGACCGGGATGTATTTGTATTCCGGCAGGGCGCGGACGCGCTTGATCAGCTCCAGGCCGTCCACGTTCGGCATGTTGAGGTCGGTGATGAGCATGTGGACGGGGGAACCGGACAGCTTGTTGATGGCGTCCTGGCCATCGACGGCCTCGACCACGGAGTATCCGGCGTTCTTCAGCGTGAAGGAGATCATCTCCCTCATGCTGGCGGAGTCGTCGGCGGTCATGATGATTTTGCTCATGGGAATCGGGGGTTACGACAAAGCGAGATCTTGCGAGGCGAGTCCGAGGGCGGCGCAGGTCCGGGCCACGGGCTCGGAGATCCGGGCGACGCGGAAGGATTTGCCGGCGGCCTCGGCGCTGCGGCGCGCGGCGCGAAGGAGCTGCACGGCGACGGGATCGCAGGCGGTGGCCCCGGAAAGATCGAGCGCGACGGCGGGCGCGGTGCGGACGTGGTCCAGCAACGCCTCGCGCAGCTCGGCGGCGGCGTAGATGTCGAGATCGCCCGCGAGCCGGAGCGAACCGTCGGTTGCGGAGGGGGTGAAGGTGGCTTTCATCGGGGCGGGTTCAGAAGAGGTCGATGTTGTCGCCGAAGTCCTGGGCCTTCTCCGGCTTCTTGTCCGGGGCCTGGGCCACGGCGGCGGCGGCGGGCGCAACGGGAGCATCGAAGAAGTCGAGGTTGTCGTCCCCTGTCGCGACTGGTTGCAAGCTGCGGCCCATGTTTTCCGGCGTGTTGTTGGCTGTGCCCGTGATGCGCCGATGGACCGCGCGCTCGCTTTCCATCGTGTAGCGGCGGCTCAACGACACCAGTTCATCGTCGGGGACGTTGCCGGGCTTAACCTCCGGCAACACGCGGCGGACGGCGCGCACCTCTTCGGCGAAGGCGGCGAGACGGCCGGAGAGCGCACCGAGGAATTCGAGCCGCGACCGGACCTCTTCCAGCCGCGCGTTCTGGCGCCCGACCAGTTGCAGCGCGGTCTCGGCGATGCCGGAGAATTCGCCGTGGACCTTGGCGATCTGCGCGAGGCCGCCCTGGAGATCCGTGTCCTCGTCGGCCAAGGCGGAACCGGCGTCGCCGGTGCGATGGGCGCTGGAGCGGACCTGTTCGAGCACGCGGATGGTCTGCTCGACGAGGCCGGAAGATTCCTGGAAGACCGTGTGGACGTGGGTGGAAAGCACTTCCAGCGTGCGGCCCGCTTCGCCGAGGAGCGCGGTCTTGATGATCGCGTTCAGGGCCTGGAGGTGCATCTCACGGTTGATGTCCTGCACCTTGTCCAGGTGCTGCGAGAGGCTGGCGGCGGAGGCGATGGCCTGCTGGGAGGTTTCGTTGGCACGGGCGCAGAGCGTGTGGCCCTGGCGCTGGAGCCCTTCCAGCTGGACCAGCTCGGACTTCAACTGCTCGAAGAGATCCTGACCGCCGTCGTTGGCCGATTCGCCGCCGCCGAGATCGCGCACTCCCTCGCCGAGGCTGGCGGATTCGCGGGCCAAACCGCCGAAGGCCTCCAGCAATCGCCGCTGCGTGTCCTCGACTTCGCCGCCGATGGCCGCGAGCTGGGCGAGCTGGATGTCGAGGATCAGCGCGGTCTTCTCCGGGGAATTGGAAGCGGCGGAAGTGTCTTCCAGCGCAGCGACCACGTGTTCCAGACGCTGCCGGACGTTGTCGCCGAACTGGAGATGGAAGACGACGTCGTCCGCGTGGCGCGTGATCTCGCGGGCGCGGGCTTCGGCCTGTTGCAGCGCGGAGCAGGAGGAATCGAGCAGGCGCTGCATCTGTTCCGCCGTCTGGCGCACGCTGGCCTCGGAGCGGCGGGTCAGATTCCGGAGCTGTTCCAGGTCGCCGTTGATCACGCGGGTCAACCCTTCCAACGACGCCTGCGTCTCTCTTGATTGGCCGCCGATGGCGGAGCCGAGCGAGGCGATCTTCTCGGCCAAGGAGCGCAGCTCCTCCACGAAGGAGCCGAACGCCTGCTGGCACTCGGCGCTGCGGGCGCTCTCGACCGCAAAGGTGCAGCCGGAGGACTTCAGGATCATCGCGATGCGCTCGATCTGTGCGCCCTGGGCGTGGAGCTGGCCGAGCGCGCCGGCAACCTCCTGGAGCGCGGCGAGATTGCCGTCGGCGGCGTCCATCCCGGCCTGCAATCCGGCCAAACAACGCGCGGCGGTGCCGTCCGCGCCGTTCAGCCGACTGCCTTGGAGCGTGTCGCGGACGGAACCGGCGTATTGGCCGATGCTGCGGCTGAGCTCGAAGGCGGCGGCGTGGAGCGACTTCAGATCGGTGCCGAGACGCGCAAAGTCCGGATCGGTGCGGCGGGCCAATTCGGCGAGGGAATTGGCCAACGCGGGAAGACAAGGGGGAGCATCCAGCACCGCCGCCGGTTCCGTCGAAACGCCGACCTGCGGTTCGCGACGCCCGAGCCGCGAAACCCAGCCGGAACGCCCGCGGGCCGCCAGCGACGCCAGCGAGGCGGTCGCCGCACCGTGCAGGTTCCGGAAGAGATGGAAGAGCGGTTGGGCCATGTTTTGTCGTTCTTTTCACCGCTTCGGGCGGACCGCTCCGGGCACAAAAAAGGCACAGCTGATCACCATCGCGGTGAACATCTTCGATGGATCGGCTGTGCCTTTGTCTTACGGACCCGATGTTCCGTCCGAAAAAGCGGCCCGTGTCCGGGACACGGCGAATACGGTGATAAGGTCGGCTGCGAAGGGAGGAGGCTTGAGGCTGATTCTAAGGACGAGCCGTTGGGCGGGAACCGCTTCACACGGGATTTTTCGGGGAAAACCGGCGCTTTCTGGAAGGACGGCGATCACCCCTGACGTGCGCCCCAAGGGTGAGGACAAGAACGAGCCAGCACCGGGCAAAAGGTGG
>CBFGQE010000246.1:0-5203 GCA_965650815.1 uncultured bacterium | reverse complement strand
CTGGGGCGTCACCCGAGTCTGTCCCGTGGGCCAGATGCAGAACCCGCCGCTGACCTGGCGCCACGACGGCCGTCCGGCCCTTGGCGACCTCGTCACGTGGACCGACTGGGAACAGGCCTGAACCAACCATCTTTTCACCATGGAACTCCGCAAAACCTTCCACTTCGAAGCCGCCCATCGCCTCCCGCTCCTCGCCGAAGGCCACAAGTGCTGGCGGCTGCACGGCCACAGCTTCACCGTCGAGATCGCGGTCGAAGGCCCGCTCGACCCGCACTTCGGGTGGGTCATGGACTACGCCGACATGAAGGCCGCGTTCAAACCGCTCTGGGACCAGCTCGACCACAACTATCTCAACGACCTACCCGGACTCGAGAACCCGACCAGCGAGCGTTTGGCCGAATGGATCTGGGCGCGCTTGAAGCCGACCTTGCCGCTGCTCACCGAGGTGGTCGTCGCCGAGACCTGCACGGCACGGTGCGTCTATCGGGGGCGTTAAAAGTCGGGCCCTTGCGTCGAAGGGCAGGGGAGTTTCGCGCCGGGGAAAGGGAGGAGGCCCTGATCGGGACACGTCAACACCGGCCCGGTGGTTTCCTCCTCCCAACTGTTTGGTTACGGAACGACTACGGCCAAGGGTGGCGCGCAGCCGTGGCCAACTTCCAACAAGTCCTCGACGCTCGACAAGCCCGGACCTTGTTGCAGCCGAGTTTTTTACGGGGATGTCACGCTTCGGCTACATCTCCGGCGCACGGACCGGCAAGGTGACGGTGAATTCCGAGCCATCGCCGCCGTGGCTCGTCACCGCGACACTGCCGCCGTGGGCTTCGACCACGGCCTTGACCAGGCTCAAGCCCAACCCGAGTCCGCGCTGCGAGCGGCTGCGATCTCCCCGGAAAAGCCGTTCCCAGATGCGGCTTTGTTCCTCGACGGGAATGCCACAGCCGGTGTCGCGAAAGCGCGTCTGGAGCAGGGGACCGAGGGTCGCAAAGCTCACCCGAACCGAGCCGCCGCCGCGGTTATACTTGATGGCGTTGTCCAGCAGGTTGGCGAAGACCTGCCGCATACGGTTCTCGTCCACGCTGGCGTGGAAAGGACTGTCCGCCTCCACGGTCACGGCCACGTTTTTCTCTTCGGCCACGAATTCGAAGACCTCCGCCACTTCGCGCGCGAGCCGGGCCAGGTCCACGTCGGAGCGTTGCAGCTTCATCATGCCGGCCTCGGCTTCGGACACGTCCATCAGCGTCTTCAACATGCTGAGCACGCGGTCGGATTCCTCCACGCAATCGGCCAACGCTTCCTGGATCTGCGCCGGGTCCGCCTCGTTGCGCAACGCGGCTTCGGCATTCCCACGGAGACGGGTGAGGGGGGTGCGAAGGTCGTGCGCGACGTTGTCGAGCGAGTCGCGCATCGAGCGGATGAGCGACTGGTTGCGGTCGAGCACGGTGTTGATCAGGTGCGAAAGCTCGGTCAGATCGTCGTCGTCGCCGTTGGTCGGCACCCGCTCGTCGAGCCGGCCGGTGCGGATGATGGAGCGCGCCGTGTCCACGATCTGCCGCACCGGCCGCATGGCGCGATGGGCGAAAAGCGCGCCGCTGACCACACCGACGAACAACACTCCGAAGACGATGCCGAACAAGCTCCGGCGAAACGGGGTCACCAGCGTCTCCCAGCTATTGGCGCTGCGGCCCAGTTCCAGCAAGGCACCGTCGGGCAATTCCGCCCGCATTAGCGAAAAGTCGCGCTCTGCATCGCGGGGAATGCGGATGACGCCGCGCTGTCCAAGAGTCCGATTGCCCAGATGGTTCGTCTCCGGAAAGCCCACCCAGTCCTGGGGAATGCGCTCGAAGACGACGGTCCGCGAGGGGTTGATCAAGCGCACGAAGAAGAGCTGGCCATTTCGGGGTTCCTCCGTGCTGTTGAGCCAGCGCTGCAAGGCCACGGGTCCGCCGCTCTGGTAGATGCCGGCGTATTCCCGGAACCGGTTCTCCAAGATCTCCTGATCCTTCGATTCCACCGCCGACACGAACATCCAGTAGGTCAGCGCATAGATCGCAAGACTTCCGAACGCGAACAGCACGGCGAACCACGCGGCCATGCGGACGGCGACGCGGCGGCGGAGCTGTTCAAGCGGGTTTGAGGACATAGCCGACTCCGCGCAGGGTCTGGATGGGATTGTTCTCCTTGCCCAGCTTGGCCCGGAGCCGATGCACGAGCACATCGACCACGTTCGTCTGCGGATCGAAGCTATAGTCGTAAACGTGCTCCAGGATCATGGTCTTGGTCACGGGTCGGCCAGCGTGGCGGAGCAGGTATTCCAGCAGGGAGAATTCTCGCGGTTGCAGCTCGATCTTCTGGCCTGCACGCCGCACCTCGCGTTGAAGGAGATCCAAGGTCAGATCGCCGGCCGACAAGCTCGTGGGCTCCGGAGTGCGGGACGAACGCCGGATCAAAGCCTGAAGCCGGGCGAGCAGCTCCGAAAACGCAAAGGGCTTGGTCAGATAGTCGTCGCCGCCGGCCTGGAGGCCTTGAACCCGGTCATCCACGGAAGCCTTGGCGCTGAGGATCAAGACCGGGAGCTTGCTGGCATCGGCCCGCAGACGCTTGAGCAGCGACAATCCGTCGAGCTTCGGCAGCATCAGATCCAGCACCGCCGCATCATACGAAACCGATCGGGCCATGACCAATCCTTGGTCGCCGTCGCTACAGTGATCCACGGCGAACCCGGCCTGCTTCAGCCCGTTCACGATGAACGAGGCGATTTTCGGATCGTCTTCGACGACAAGGACGCGCATTCGGGGGAGACCTTTGACCGAGTTGGCCCCAAGCGCAACGGCTCAGCTCAGAGCAAAGCCGATCCTGAACGAAGCCGATAAATAGTGAATATAACAAACATTGTGGATTGATTGTTGGGCAATTTTTGAGTGACGGCGGAGTTGTCGGTCGGGTTTCGCGATTGGTTCTGAAATCTTCAGCGATGGGCCCAACCCCAACGATGGCCGTCGCGGTTGATGATGGGCCAATAGACGAAGAACGACTTGCCGATGACGTTTTGGGTCGGCACAGGCCCCCACATGCGGGAGTCGGAGCTGTGGGCGGTGTTGTCGCCCATCGCAAAGAACTGGTCGGAAGCGAGTGGCTGCTTCTTTTCGGCATCGGGAAACCAATCCACGCCGGGCATCTTCCGTCCGTTCAAGTGTCCTTGGTAGCGCCAAGGCCCGAAGCCAGAACCGATGGTATAGACATTCTCGAATCCAGGCTCACTTGCATCCAAGCGACGTCCATCAATGACCAAATGAGCGTCGTCTCCGATACTGACGGTCTCGTTGGGCAAAGCCACGAGGCGTTTGATGTAGAACTGGTCCTGCTCACGAATGGCCGTGCCTTTGGTGGCGAAGACGATGATGTCGCCTCGGGCCGGTTTGCGGAAGTTGTAGGTCACCCGGTCCACGAAGAGATGGTCGCCGGAGGTTTCCTGGAAGCGGATGATGGGCTCGCCTTTGCGGAAAAAACGGTGGGCTTCGAAGTTCAATTTGCCCACCAGTCCATCCGCCGGGGTGAACCACAGCTTGACCTTCTCGGGCCGACCGCGTCCCGCATACTGGACGGTCAGCTCAGAGCGGCTGAAGAGGCCAAGAAACTTGATCGGTGGCGAAACGTCCAACAGTTGGCCGTCTGCTTCCGCCACGGCATCATGATAAAAGATGCCGCCCACGATTCCTTGGTAGATCCGCGTGGCCAATCCCGGGAGCGGCTGGATCGCCGGATGGGCGTAATCTTCGACGGTGACGCCATAAAGCGTCGGCTGCATCGAACCGGTCGGGATCTTGAAGGGCTGGAGGATGAAGGTGCGGAAGGCCATCGCGACGGCCACGACCACGAGGAACACCTCCACGTTTTCGCGGATGCCCGGGCTGCGGTAGGGCTTGAACCACTTGTCGGCGGACGCCTTGAGGGCATCCATTTTGTCCGCCAAAAGAGCAGGGGGCAGTGCCTGCTTGATCCCCTGCTCCGCTTCCTCGATCGCCTTGGTGACATTCTCCAATGCCTGCGGGCTCAGGATGTCGCGCTGGTGATTGAGGATCTTCCGCGCCTGTTTGCACAGGTCGGTGGCTTCACGGATCGACTTGGAGAAAAACCAGCGCAGCGTCATGGGCTTGGGGCGAGCGGGGTCAGCTCTTGAGGACTTCGATGAAGGCTTCCTGCGGGATGTTCACGGAGCCGATGGACTTCATCCGCTTTTTGCCTTCCTTCTGCTTCTCCAGCAGCTTGCGTTTGCGGGAGATGTCGCCGCCGTAGCACTTCGCGGTCACGTCCTTGCGCATGGCGCTCAACGTCTCGCGGGCGACGACCTTGCCGCCGATCGCGGCCTGGATGGCGACCTGATACTGCTGTTTCGGAATGACGTCCTTGAGCTTTGCGGCCAAGGCGCGTCCCCGGGTCTCCGCCTTGCTGCGGTGGACGAGCGCGGAGAAGGCTTCCATGACCTCGCCGTTCACGAGGATGTCGAGCTTCACCATGTCGCTGGCGACATAGACGTCGTGCTCGTAGTCCATCGAGCCGTAGCCGCGGGTGATGGATTTGATGCGGTCGTGGAAGTCGATGAGGATCTCGTTCAGCGGGATCTTCGCGGTCAGCATGACGCGCTTGGCGTCGAGGGTCTCGGTGTGGTCCACCTCGCCGCGCTTTTCGGAGATGAGGTTCATCATGTCGCCGATGTTCTCGTTCGGCACCATGACGAAGGCCTTCACCATCGGCTCGCGGATCTCGTCGATGTAGGTCACGTCCGGCATGAAGGCGGGGTTGTCCACCTCCTTCTCCGTGCCGTCCGTCATCCGCACCTGATACACGACGCTCGGATAGGTCGCGATGATGTCCATGTCGAACTCGCGACGCAGACGTTCCTGCACGATCTCCATGTGGAGCAATCCGAGGAACCCGCAGCGGAAACCGAAGCCGAGAGCGGCCGAGCTTTCCGTGGCGAAGGTCAGAGCGGAGTCGTTCAACTGGAGCTTGGCGATGGCGACCTTGAGGCCTTCGTAATCGGCCGTGTTGATCGGGTAGATGCCGCTGAAGACCATCGGATGGATCTCTTGGAAGCCGGGCAGTTCGGGCGCCGGATTCCGGGGATCGGTCAGCGTGTCGCCGACCTTCACTTCGCGCGGCGTCTTGATGTTCGCGGTGATGTAGCCGGTCTCGCCGGCGGTCA
>CBFGQE010000245.1:0-5232 GCA_965650815.1 uncultured bacterium | reverse complement strand
TCCCAGAAACGCGTCTCGTGAGTCTCGGACATGGCTCAGAGTAGTTCGGGCCGGTTCGGGGCGCAAAAAGGGGCGGGGACGGGACGACCGCCGGTTGGGGCCGGAGCGGTCCGGAATGCGATGAGCATGGGCGGAGCGTCCGAGCCGGGCGGCTCCGGCGTCAAGGCGCGAAATCCCCCATTGCCAACGGGCGCATGGACGGAAAGAACTTCCAGCCGCATGTCCGCCGTCAACGAAGCGCTGGTCCGCGAATACTTCGAGCTGCACGGATTCTTCGTCCGGCAGGGGCGGAAATTCGTCGCGCCGCAGGTGCGGGACGACGACGAGGTGGACTTCTTCGTCGTCCATCCGGAGCCCCAGTCCGAACCGCCGCCCTTCATCCTCCAGTCCGCCGACCTGCCCAAGCTCGGCCGCGCCTTGGTCGTGGTGAAGCCGTGGCACACCGACACCTTCAGCCCCGGTTTGCTGGCGAATTCACCGGAGATCTTCCGCTTCCTCGAACCCGCCGCGTTGGCCCAGGCGGCCAAGGCCTTTCCCGATGGCAGCCGCATTCACCGCGTGCTGGTGCTGCCCGCCCTGCCCAAGGAACCCGACCTGTGCCGCCAGAGCATCGAACTGCTGAAGGCCAAGGGCGTCGATGCCGTGCTGCTCTTCCGCCCGCTGCTCCAGGACCTGATCCAGAGCGTGGAGACGAACCGGAACTACCAGAAGTCCGACGTGCTCCAACTGCTGCGGGTGCTGAAGAACTACGAGTTCTTCCGCGAACCGCAGCTGGAGCTGTTCAAGCCGACGGCCAAGAAACCGCGACGGGGCAAGAAGGCGAAATAAGCGTTGGGCCGGTTCCTCGTCTTCGTCTCGGGAAAACGCAGACGAAGAGGAGGAGGAAGACGAAGACGAGGAGGAGGAGCGGCTGGCTGACGGCCGATCCGTTGACTTCATTCCCGGCCGCACGCACGCTCCCGGCCATGCTGTTGGTCATCGATAACTACGACTCCTTCACCTACAACCTCGTCCAGTATCTCGGCGAGATGGACGTGAAGATGGAGATCCATCGCAACGACCAGATCAGCGTGGAAGCCGCCCTCGCCTTGAAGCCCGAGCGCGTCCTCATCTCTCCCGGCCCCTGCTCCCCGAACGAGGCCGGCCTGTCGAACGACCTGATCCGCGCCTTCGCCGAGCGCCGCACGCCGATCTTCGGCGTCTGCCTTGGCCACCAGTGCATCGCCCACACCTTCGGCGCGAAGGTCGTGGTCAACGGCCGGATGATGCACGGCAAGACCTCGCCCATTCACCACGACGGCAAGGACCTCTTCGAAGGGATGCCGAATCCCTTCAACGCGACCCGCTACCATTCGCTCGTGGCCAAGAAGGACACGTTGCCGCCCGAGCTGATCGTCACCGCCTGGACCGAGGAGGACGAGGTGATGGGCCTCAAGCACGCCACGCTGCCGATCTGGGGCGTGCAGTTCCATCCCGAGAGCATCCTCACGGAGAACGGGAGGACCATTCTGAGGAACTTCCTGAAGCTGGGGTGAGTCCTAGCGCTTCGCACGGCGACTCCCGAGTCCATATGGCCGAATCCATCAGAATAGAGATTTCGGATCAGCCTACTTTCGACGTGCTCCATCGCTTTCGGAATTTCGGTGAGGATGTATACCGAGCTCTTGAAGAAGTTTGCTCGGTAAGCCTGGAAGAAATCGACGTCGCGACCAACCGGTTCGTCGTTCGTGATATTCGCAAACGTGATTTGGGACTGGTCACCAAAACCATCGAACGAGAGCTTAGGAGACACCGTTTCGATGGTTCAGCAAAACTGGTGAGACTGTAACAACCCGGGACAAATCTATAGTAGAGCATGAACCCCTCCAAAGGCACATTCACTAAGGCCCGGATCGAGCCGGACTTGGACTTGGAGCTGCCCGTTCCGGATCGGCCGTTGCCGCAGAATCCGCCGTTGAGCATCGAGGCCTGGGTGGAACTCTGCGAACTGGAAGATGCTCTCCGCCGGTTGGGTTCCGGTTCTTCCAATGGAAGTTTCAGCCCGACGGAGCTGCGTGAAACACCTCCGATCCGTTACGCCCCTTTCGAGCTTAAGGACTGAGTCCATCCCGCCTGTTTTCCCGCGCAACTTTTCCGCACCGCCGGTGTCGTTTACGGTGCTCCACCCATGTCGGCGGAACCCGATCCAGATGCGCAACTGATGCTCCGCGTGCAGCGGGGGGACATGGCTGCCTTCGAGGCGCTGGTGGAGAAATACAAGCAACCGGTCATCAACCTCGTCGCCCGCACCCTGCGCGACGCCGACGAGGCGGAGGACGTGGCGCAGAACGTCTTCGTCCAGGTCCACAAATCCGCCGCCCGCTACCGGGCCACCGCGAAGTTCTCCACCTGGCTCTTCACCATCGCGCGGAACCTTTGCCTGAACGAAATCCGCCGCCGCATCCGGCACCCGGCCGATTCGCTGGACGAACCCGCGCCCGGCAGCGACGAACCCCGGGAAGCCAGCCTGCTCGACCGCGCCGCCTCTTCCGCCGACGCGTCGGCCGTGCGCGAGGAGCTGTTCGCCAAGGTGGACGAGGCCATCCATTCCCTGCCGGAAACCCAGCGCACCGCCCTGTTGCTCTGCCGTGAGGAGGAACTTTCCTACGAAGAGATCGCCGAAGTGGTCGGCTGCTCCTTGTCCGCGACCAAATCCCTCATCCACCGCGCCCGGGAAACGCTGAAGGCGAAGCTGAAGCCCTACCTCGCCAGCGGGAAATGGAGCGCGCCGCACCCGGACACCGTGCCGGTCGGCGAAACTTTGCGGCCACCACGGTGATTCATCCCTGCGACCATGAACCGGAACGTCATTGAAACCCTGCGCGAAACGCTCTGGCGTCGCCCCTTGACCGAGGCGGAGCTGGAACGCGCCCGCGCATGGCTGGCCGCGCATCCCGAGGACGCGGCCGATTGGGAACTGGACCTCGCGTTGAACGAACGGCTGCGCGGACTGCCGCCCAAACCTCTGCCGAGCAACTTCACCGCCCGGGTGCTGGAGCAGGTGGCCTTCGAGCGGAACCAGTCGGAACGCGCCGGCCGACGTGGCTGGTGGCATGTGCCCCTGCTGCGCCGGATCGCGCTCACCAGCGGGTTGGCCGCCTCCGTCTTCGTCAGCGCGGTGCAATACCAGGCCAACCAGAGCCACCAGATGGTCCACAGCGTCGTGGCTTTGTCCGATGCCGCCGCCGTGTCCGACGCGGCGTGGCTGGAGGATTTCGACGCCATCGTGAAGCTCGGCCAGGTGCCGCCTTCGGACGACGAACTGTTGGAGGCGCTGAAATGAGCGCCTTGATCCGATGCCGGATGCCGGATGCCGGATGCCGGATGGGGGCGTGCCTGCTCGGGCTCCTCCTCCTGGTCGGCGCGGCTGTGGCGCAAGGAGCCGAACCGGCCGGCGAGCCGCCAATGCCGCCTGCGCCGAAGTCCCCGGTGGAGTTCTTCCGGCAATTGCTCGCGATGTCTCCGGAGGTCCGCGCCCAGGCGTTGACGAACCGTTCCGAGGCCTCGCGCCGCGTCATCGAAGAGCGTCTCCGCGAATACGCGCGTCTGTCCGCCGAGGAACGCGAGCTGCGCCTGAAAGCGCTGCATCTGCGCTGGCTGTTGTTGCCGCTGATGAAGGCTGCGCCGGAGGATCGCGAGCGGCTGATGGCGGGCCTGGCTCCGGCGGACCGCGCGTTGGTGGAGCCGCGGCTGCGCCGCTGGGAGGCGATCCCGGCCGGGCTGCAGGGCCAGTTCCTGGAGCACGAGAGCGCGATCGACTTCTTCACCCGGATGCAGCACGCGGCGCTGCCGCCCATGCCTCCGGGGTTGGGAGCGACGCTGGATGAGCAGAGCCGCCGGCTGGACGCGCGGCTGCGCCGCTGGACGTCGCTGCCGGAGTCGGATCGCGAGCGGATGCTGGGCCAGTTCCGCGACTTCTTCGAGCTGGAGGCGGCGGCGCAGGAGCGGACGCTGGAGCGGCTGGGCGAGAACGAACGCCGCTTGGTTGATTCCGCCAGGAAACGCTTCGCGGATCTGCCGCCGTCGCTGCGGCACGGCCAGGTGAACGCCTTCGGTCGCTTGGCCAACATGTCGAAGGACCAGCGCACGCGTTTCTTCCGCACCGTGGAGCGCTGGCAGGCGATGAGCCCCGAGGAGAAGAAGGTCTGGCGCGAGCTGACGAAGCGGGTTCCGGATCTGCCGCCTTTGCCGCCGGGAATGTTCCCGCCACTGCCTCCCGGCACGAACGCGGTGGCCTTGGGACAGCCCTGAAGTTCGCCTCGTAGCGCAAGCCGTCCCGGTTGCAGAGTCGCGCACATTCTGAACGGCGATCATCATGGTGAATCCGGGCTGGAGACCCGTTCGGAGACTGGTAGGATGACGGCCTGATATGTCCGAAGCCGCCGTTTCGTCCGCCCCATCCGTCCGCGACACCGCCGTCGTGTTGCCCGAGCTGCTCGCCCCGGCGGGCGACTGGGAGTGCGCCCGCGCGGCGGTGGAGAACGGCGCGGACGCCATCTACTTCGGTCTCGACCGTTTCAACGCCCGGATGCGGGCCCACAACTTCACCGAGGCCGATCTGCCGGACCTGATGGCCTTCCTCCATCGGCGCGGCGTGCGCGGCTACGTGACCTTCAACACGCTGGTCTTCACCGCCGAGCTGCCGGACGCCGAGCAATACCTCCGCTCGATCATCGCCGCCGGGGTGGACGCCGCCATCGTGCAGGACGTCGGCATCTGCCGCCTGATCCGCCGCATCTCGCCGGACTTCCCGATCCACGCCTCCACCCAGATGACGATCACCAGCGCGGCGGGCGTGGAGTTCGCCAAGGAGCTGGGCTGCAATCTGGCGGTGCTGGCGCGGGAATGCTCGATCACGGAGATCGAGAAGATGCGGGCTGCTGCGCGGCCAAGTCCGGAGTCCGAAGTCCAAAGTTCAAAGTCGGCGGACCTTGGACCCGGGACTTCGGACCTGGGACTTCCTCTGGAAGTCTTCGTCCACGGCGCGCTGTGCGTGGCCTACTCCGGCCAATGCCTGACCAGCGAGGCGTTGGGCGGGCGTTCGGCCAATCGCGGCGAATGCGCCCAAGCCTGTCGGATGACCTACGACCTGTTGTCGGATGGGCGACAAGTGGACTTGGCCGGGCGGCAGTATCTCCTGAGCCCGCAGGATCTGGCCGGGTTGGAAGTGTTGCCCGAACTGGTGAAGGCCGG
>CBFGQE010000244.1:0-5233 GCA_965650815.1 uncultured bacterium | reverse complement strand
GTCCCATCCAAATCCCATCGCCGAAGAAGATCTGTAGATCAGTTGAAGTCTTCACCCGGCCTTCGGTCCTTCGAAATATCTACTCCAGCAATCGGCCTGAAGAATTCCCTGCATCGTGATCGGCGGCATTGAAAGGAATGTAAAGGAGCCCGGAAACGCGTTCCGGAGAAAGCAGCTTCCCTCCGATCCCTCCGTTCCATTGACCCGGGTCAATGTTGGTGACCGGCGCTTGGCCGATGCTTTCAATGAAGATGAGCGATTGCCTTCTCATGAACCGGAACGCGGCTGCGCCGAAAACCACGGGCTGCGGACTCGAAGGCGCTGCGCTTGGTCTGCGACACAGCCGCGCTCCAAAGCCGACGGATCGGCCGGAGGCCTGCCCTGCCGCGTTTCGCCGCCACCACCCCTTCCCTCTATGAACGCCCCATCCTCCCGATCCCGCGAGCTGCTCGAGGCCCTGCGCCAAGTGATCGACCCCGAGCTGGGGTGCAACATCGTCGATCTCGGCCTTGTCTATGATGTGGCCCTCGAAGCCGGCCATGCCACCGTGACCATGACCTTGACCACGCCCGGCTGCCCGATGAACGAGGCGATCTCCGGCGGCGTGGAGCAGGTCCTGCTCGCGGAGGAAGGCGTCTCGTCCGTGGAGGTCCGCATCGTCTGGGAACCGCCTTGGACCCCGGACCGAATGTCCCCCGCCGCCAGGCAGCACGTCGGCTTCAACGAGCCGAGCGAAGCCGGCTTCTAACCCGAATTCTCCCGGCGTGGCGGCGACGGTCCGGCGACGGGAAATCTGCAAACCATGAACACAACCACCTCCCTCCCTGAAATCGATCCCGCCAAGCTGATGGACGTCCGTCCCATCCCCTGCTCCGTGAAGCACGGCCAGATCCTCCAGCGCTGGCGCGAGCTTCCGCTGGGCGACCACTTCGTGCTCGTGAACGACCACGACCCGGTGCCGCTCCACTACCAGTTCAAGGCGGAGTTCCCCGGACAGTTCACCTGGGAACACCTCCTTTGCGGCGCCGACGAGTTCCGGGTGAAGATCACCCGCGTGGCCCATTGAACCGTCGCCGGTGACCGCACCGGGAGCCGGCCCATGATCGCGCCGCGGCGAGCAGGAAGGACCGAGGGCCTTCTGCCGTCTTGCCGCGGACGCCCCTTGGCTGATCTGTAACGGAACCATGAACACGCCGCCTTCTCCCGATTGGGACCCGAATTCCCCCGAAATCCAACGCGACCTCCGTGCCGCCTGTGACCGGATGCGCCGCACCTGCCCGGTCGCCTACAGCGAGCTCTTCGGCTGGTCGGTCTTTCGCCACGCGGACGTGATGCGGGTGCTGCTGGACCATGACGCCTTCAGCAGCGTCGTTTCCCGGCATGTCTCCGTGCCGAACGGGATGGACCCGCCCGAACACACGCCCTACCGGCGCATGATCGAGCCCTACTTCGCCCCGGAGCGGATGGACGAGTTCGAGCCCCGGTGCCGCCGGATCGCCGCCCGGCTGGTGGAAAAGGCCCGGGCCGCCGGGCGCGTGGAGTTCATGGCGACAGCGGCGTTTCCCTTCGCCGCGCTTTCCCAGTGCGCGTTCCTCGGCTGGCCCGACCGGTGGGCCGAGGCGCTCGTGCGGTGGGTCTCCAGGAACCAGGAATCCACCGCCGCCCAGGACCGCGAGTCGCTCGCGCGGAACGCGGATGAATTCGAGGCCATCGTGTCCGAGATGCTGGAGACCCGTCGGAGCGAAGGCACCCGCGACTCCGCCGATCCCACCGCGTCGCTCATGCGGGAAACGGTGCTCGGCCGTTCCCTCGACCTCCCGGCGCTGACCAGCATTCTGCGGAACTGGACCGTGGGCGAGATCGGCACCATCTCCGCCGCCGTCGGCATCATGGCCCTCTATCTCGCCGAACGGCCCGCGCTCCAGGCCCGCCTGCGCGGCGAGCCAAGCCTGCTCCCGACGGCCATCGACGAAATGCTGCGCATCCACGGCCCCCTTGCGACCAACCGCCGGGTGGCCACCCGGGCCGTCGAGTTGGGCGGAAGGCGGATCGAAGCGGGCGAACGCATCACCCTCCACTGGGTCTCGGCCAACCGCGACGAGGCCGTCTTCGGCGATCCCGACGAGTTCCGCCTGGACCGCGACCCGTCGAAGAATCTGCTCTACGGTGCGGGCATCCACGTGTGTCCCGGGGCGCCCCTCGCCCGACTGGAGCTGCGGGTCTTCATGGAGGAACTGCTCGCCCGCAGCCCCGCGCTCGCGCCAGTGGCGGATCACCCCGCCGAAGTGGCCGTGTATCCGGCCAGCGGCTACGCCCGCGTGCCGCTGACGGTGGGGTAGGACGAACAGTGCGGACAGAAGAATGGAGCAGCAGGGCGGAGAATCCGGGACAACAAAACGTCATGCAACCGGGGACGTTGGCCGACTGTAGCGGCCTGCCTTGCCCGGAATTCGATCTCAGGGCCAACGAGACGGAGTGGTTCGGACAGGCTCAGAACAAAGACTCCATATTAGGCGCTCTTCATTCGTCACGCCTGGAGCCGTCGCCGCGCCCTTGTAACGTTATGGCTTGGTCTCAAGAAAGCCCTTGGGGCACCGCAGAAAAATGGCCGGTTCTTGGAGAGAACCGGCCATGTCGAAATGCGCTGAACCATTGAACGCTAGGCAGTCCGGCGTTTGCGCCAGATCTGAAGCCCCGCCAACGCGCCGAGCAGGCCGGCTGCGGCCATTTGGCTGACTTCAGGCACCGGAGGAGCGGCCTCCAAGGCATCCACGTTCTCATTGTCCACGCCGAAAGCACCCCTGACATCAAACGCGGTGTCCCACAGGTGTCCGCCGTGGTCGAGGAACGCGGCGGTTCCTGCTGAATCCCCGAGGCGATAGGTCCAGATCTCTCCGCCGTCGAACAGGGTCAACGCTCCGTTCGGCGTCTGGTAGGAGATCGGCTCGATGCTGAAGAGGATCTCGTCGTCCTCGAAATCCAAGGGAGTGACCGGGTTCGGATGCCCGCCGTCGATCGGCCGGTCATCCGTGTCGTTGCGATAATACATCAAAGCATCCAAATGGACCTCTTCGATCAAAGTCGCGATCTCGATGTCGTCCAGATCATGGCCGTTGACGGTGCCAGCCCCCAAATAGAGGCCAATCGCCGCAGCCAAGGAATCCCGCGACAGGACCGGTGCCTCGGAGGAAGTCACGATCGAATAGTGAAGCCCACCCGGGGCTGTGGATAGCTGGGGGTCGGTATGCAACGAAATGAAGTCGGAGTCGGAGACTCCGTTTGGACCCCAGATCTCCAAGGCGTCGAGGTCGTTGACCCCGTTCCTGTTCACCTGCGCCTTGGTGGCCCAGACTCCGGTGGTTCCATCGGGGCTCTCATACCAGATGCTGTTGGCCGAATGGGAATCGTCGGTAACCGAGATGAGCAGGTGAGCCGCGTTGAAATAGGATACTTCGTGGAAGAGGTAGTCCCGGCGGTTCGCCAAGGCGTCGATTTCCTGCGGCAAACTCCCGGGAGGGGTGACATAGCCCGCAGGCAATACGGGCCCGTTCGCGACTCCTCCCAAACCGTCCCAGAGCAGGACCTGTCCCGGGGTCAATGCTCCGCCCGCATTGATGTCATGGAAGTCGGTGTATTCCTTCCCGGGAACCGGCGGTGGAGGAACTGGCGGAGGAAAAGCCGCGAGGCTCGAAAGACCGCCGCCGAATAACAGCGCGGTGGTCGCGGCCGTGAAGTGGAACGGTGTTCTTCTGTAGGTCTTCATGTTTTTATTGTTCACAGGTTATCTCGCGGAAGGCCCCATACAGCGGCTTCTTCCTTCCCATGACTGTGAACCATTCCCGCCGCCTCACACTAGGACACACCCGTCTTATATCTTGGCAATGCCGCCCCGTTTCTTGGAAGACGGGTCACATGGTCCCTTTCGAGAAGACGCCTGTAATCGCATCGTTGAAATTCATGGGAAGGCTTTGAACCGATCCGGAATATCCGTCGGCTTCGTGAGGTTGTGCCATGCCCGGTCGCGGGGAACCGGCCTACAACGCGTTGCGCCAACAAGGACGCAGAGGACTGCGGTAGGCAGGTTCTCCAACTCCGCGTTCGCCCTCCTTCCTGAAGAGGTCACGGCCGTAATCCCCGCAATATCGGAGGATACTTTTCCAAATTGGGGCGAGCATCCGTTTTGCCAGGGAGGTGAAGTGGACTGGACATGAAACGGGTCATTGAAACGAGCGAGACCCTCGGCCTCTTGGAGACGCCCGAAGGCCAACGCGAGCTGTGCGTCTCCGCGACCGGGAGCTTCGACGAGTCGGCCGGTTTGTTGTCCGTGGACTTGGAGGCGTTCCTGCGCAATGTCGATCTGGTGACGAAAGAACGCCGGTTTTCAGCGGATTGGCTTCCGAAGCCGGAAACGGCCCGGGAGCGCGTCAGCATGGAGGAAGCGTCCGCAGTGGCCCGCGAAATCTTCCACAACTGGGTCCGTAGGGTCCGTAGCTCCTCGCCCAGCCTCCAGTGCCATTGAACCCACCGAGAAAGGAACCGCCATGCTGCCCAAATACACTGTCGAATATTCCACGCAGTTCAGGAAACACGCGCAGACGAGCCACTATTCGACCGATGACCCGGTCGCCTGCGACGAATTTGTCGAGGAGCTGCTGGATCGGGGGCTGATCATCCAGTCCATCAAACACGAGGGACTGGACCTGCCGGCGAAAGACTTCGACCGGATCGTCAAGACGGCCGCTGGCGCGCTGGCGTCCAAGCGCATCTGCGCGTCGCTGCGGCTCAAACCGGACGAGACCAAGTTCCGTTTCGGCTTCGCGGGGTAGCCGTTTTTCGCGGGCGCCGTCCCCCGACACCGTCGGCTCCCCCATTCGGACCTAGGGATTTTCCCTAGCGTCCTCGGTGGTTCCTCGCGGTCGGCATCGGCGGCGGCGCCACTGTCCACCTTCTTGGGCTCTCCTAAAGTTGCGGCCATGCGAGCCAAGACGGGAGGGACGAGAAAATGAACAACGATGGAAATCTGATGGAGACGCTGGAGAAATCCGCGATGTATCAGGACTACGAACGGGCCTTCTGCGAGGTGACCGGGATGCCGATCGCCCTGCGGCCCCTGGAGACGTGGCGCCTTCCCCTGCACGGCAAGCGCAACGAAGCCCCCTTCTGCTCGCTGATGGCCGGGAAGAACCGCACCTGCGCGGCCTGTCTGCAGCTGCAGCAGGACCTCGCGCGGGAC
>CBFGQE010000243.1:0-5239 GCA_965650815.1 uncultured bacterium | reverse complement strand
TTGGCCTATGCGGGCGCGATCCTCTTCGTCGCCTGCTGGATCTTCCGCCGGAAACGCCTCCAATGAACGCGCCGCTCCGCCCGATCTTCGCCCTCGCCGGTCTCGCCACGTTGGCCGTGTCGCTCGCCACCCTGCGCGAATCCCGCACCCTGGCCGTCTCGCGCGACCACAAGCCCTTCTCCCTGATCGAGACCCTGCTCGGCGAAAGCCGCCGGCTCTTCGCGAACCATTTCTTCGTCAAGGCCGACGCCTACTTCCACAGCGGCGCCTACCCCACGATCTTCGACCAGAAGGGCAGCGGTCCCCAGACGCTGCACATCTCGGCCGATGCTGGAGCCGCCTCTGCGGACCACGCCGACCGTGCCGTGGGCTACCTGGGTCAACCGCTCGATCCGCTCGAAGCCTTCAGTCGGAAGTTCTTCCCCACCGAGCACACGCATCTCGACAGCGGTGGCGCCTCCACCTGCACCGATCCGTCGCACAATCACAGCCACGACCACGACCATGATCACGACGGCCACCCGGACCACGCCGCCCACGATCACGATCATGACCACGATCACGGCGCTGCCGACAGCGGCGGCGACGTGCGCGAAATGCTGCCGTGGTTGAAGGCCGCCACCGCCCTTGATCCGAACAACGTCGAGACCTACACCGTCACCGCCTACTGGCTCCGCACGAAGCTCAACCGCAGCCGTGAAGCCGAGGAGTTCATCCGCGATGGCCTCTGGAACAACCCGCGCCATCCCGTCCTGCTCTTCGAGCTCGGCCGCATCTTTTTCCAGGATCGGAAAGACTTCGACCGCGCCCGGAACGTCTTCGAGGCCGCGCTGCGCCACTTGCCGGAACCGCCGCCCAACGCCACGACGCAGGACCGTTTCCTCGAACTCCAGATCGTCTCCCAACTTGCCGAAATGGAGGAACAAACCGGCCGTTTCGCCCGCTCCATCGAGCTCTGGGAACACGCCAAGCGGATCAGCCCGAATCCGGCCGGTCCGCAGAAGCACATCGACGATCTCCGCGCCAAGCTCGCGCCTCCGGCCTCCTCCCAGCCGTAACGCTGCGCCCAAAGCAAACCCGCCCCGGCGTCCACCGCGTCCCGTGCGGCGCACCAAGGCTCCACGCTGCACCGCCGTGTCGGGCCTTTGGGCTGACAGTGCAGAAACCCGGAACAGAAAGGCCGGTTTTTGCCCTAGCACGCTCGACGCCTCCCGATAGCCTCGCTGCACCATGACCACAGCCCAGCTGGAGAAGACGGTGCGCGCCACCGTCGCGCAGACGCCCATCCAGGACATCCACACGCATCTCTACGACCCCGCCTTCGGCGACCTTCTCCTGTGGGGCATCGACGAACTGCTCGTCTATCACTACCTCGTGGCCGAGTCGTTCCGCTACTTCACGATGCCCTACGAGGAGTTCTGGAAGCTGCCCAAGTCCCGCCAGGCCGAACTGATCTGGGACGTCCTGTTCATCCAGAATTCCCCCGTCTCCGAAGCCTGCCGCGGCGTCCTCACCGTGCTGCACAAGCTGGGCCTCGACGTGAAGAAACGCGACCTGCCCAAGCTCCGGAAGTGGTTCGCCCAGCAGAAGCCCGGCGCCTACATCGACCACTGCATGGAGATCGCCGGCGTCAGCGACATCTGCATGACCAATTCGCCGTTCGACGACCTGGAACGCCCCGTCTGGGAAAAGGGTTTCAAACGTCATCCCGCCTTCTCCGCCGCGCTGCGCATCGATCCGCTGCTGGTGAACTGGAAGACGGCCGCGCCCAAGCTCGCGTCCTGGGGCTACGACGTTTCATCCGGACGGCCGAACCAGAAGACCTTCGACGAGGTCCGCCGCTTCTTCGCCGATTGGACGAAGAAGATGAACGCGCGCTACCTGATGGTGTCGCTCACGCCCGAGTTCAGGTTCCCCGCCGCCACCGACGAGTCGGCCATCATCGAGGGCGCGGTCATGCCGCATTGCCGCGAGTTCGGCATCCCTTTCGCCGTGATGCCGGGCGTGCGCCGTCTGGTGAATCCCGACCTTCGCTTGGCCGGCGACAGCGTGGGCCAGTGCGACCTCTCGCTGCTCCAGAACCTCTGCGCGATGTATCCCGACAACAAGATCGCCGCCACGCTCCTCTCCCGCGAGAACCAGCACGAGGCCGCGATCCTGACCCGGAAGTTCCGCAACCTGCACGTCTTTGGCTGCTGGTGGTTCACCAACGTGCCCGAGCTGATCAACGAGATCGTGCGGATGCGCGTGGAGCTGATCGGCCTGAGCTTCACCCCGCAGCACTCCGACGCCCGCGTCCTCGACCAGATCGTCTACAAGTGGGACCACAGCCGGAAGATCATCGCCGACATCCTCGTGGAGAAATACCGCGACCTCGCCGCCACCGGCTGGGCGGCGACCAAGCCCGAGATCGAACGCGACGTGAAGAACCTCTTCGGCGGCGCGTTCGACGCCTTCTGCAAGCGTTGAGCCGAGACGAAAGCACGGAACGGCGCAGATGATTTCCCGCGTTTGCCCGCGTGACCCGTCTCGTTTCTGTGCTCTAGTCTGCGGCCATGTCTCAAGTCGCGTTCGAGATCGCGGTGGTGTTCGTGCTGCTGCTGGCCAATGGCGTGTTCGCCATGGCCGAGATCGCCGTCGTGTCCTCCCGCAAGGGGCGGCTGCGCCATCTCGCGGACCAGGGGAACGTCTCGGCCCGCATCGCGCTGGAGCTGGCGGAGTCGCCCAACCGCTTCCTCTCCACCGTCCAGATCGGCATCACCCTCGTCGGCATCGTGGCCGGCGCGTTCGGCGGCGCCCGGTTGGCGGCGAAGCTGGCGGGACCGTTGATGGGCCTCGGGATGCCGGAGAAATACGCCGACGATCTCGCGATGTTCCTCGTCATCGCCGCCATCACCTACTTCTCGCTGGTGATGGGCGAACTGATGCCCAAGCGCATCGGCCTGAGCAATCCCGAGCGCATTGCCATGCTGGTGGCGCGGCCCATGAACTGGCTGTCGAAGGTGGCCGGCCCCGTCGTCCACTTCCTCGGCGCCTCCACCGAGGGCCTGCTGCGTCTGCTGGGCTTCAAGCCGGAGAAGGAGGTGGCCGTGTCCGAGGACGAGGTCCGCGTGATGATGCAGGAGGGCCTGCGCGCGGGCTCGTTCAACCGCGTGGAGAGCGAGATCGTCCACAGCGCGCTGGAGCTCGACCGGCTCCAGGTGCGCGAGATCATGACGCCGAAGCCCAAGGTGATCTGGCTCAACCTCCGCGAAGCCCACGACCTGCTCTGGCACAAGATCGTCGTCAGCAACCACACGCACTTCCCCGTCTATGAGCACGACCGCGACCACGTCGTCGGCATCGTCTCGCTCAAGTCCATCTACGCCCATCTGGCGGCCGGCCTGCCCGTCGTGCTGAAGGACATCATGACCCCGCCGCTCGTCGTGCCGGAGACGCAGATGGTCCTACAGCTCGTCGAGACCTTCAAACAGACCGGCCGCCACATCGCCATCGTGACCGACGAGTTCGGCGGCACCGTCGGGCTCGTCACGCTGAACGACGTGATGGAGGCCGTCGTCGGCGAGTTCCCGTCCCAGGGCGAACGCGCCAAGCCTTCGGCGTTGAAACGCGACGACGGCTCTTGGCTGGCCGACGCGATGATGGACCTCGAAGCGGTGGAGCGGACGTTGCCGGGCTTCAAGTTCGGTGTCGGCGCTCTCTCGGAGTTCCAGACGCTGGCCGGGTTCCTCGTGAAGCAGTTCGGCCGCGTGCCCAAGGAAGGCGAGACGCTGGAGACCCAGGGCTATGTCTTCGAGATCCTGGACATGGACCGGCACCGCGTGGACAAGGTGCTGATCCTGCCGGCGAAGCCGAAGACGGCCGGCGATCCGGAATCGGAACGACGCGATTGAACCCAAGCCCGGGCTCTCCTCTCGCATCAACGCGGGAAGCGAGGAAGCACGCCCGATGCAAAAGCAACCCCCTCGACCGGCTGCCCAAGCGAGCGGGCCGGTCGAGGGGTTTTTCTCGGCTAACCGAGGCTATTCGAGGAACGCCTTGTGGACGGCCTGGAGCGCGGCCGGTCCCTTGGCGATGTCGATGACGACGGAGATGTAGATCTCGCTGGTGGAGATCATGGCGATGTTCACGCCTTCGTGGGCGAGCACCTCGAACAGCTTCGCGGCCACGCCGGAATGGCTCTTCATGCCGACGCCGACGACGGAGAGCTTGCCGATGTTCTCGGAAACTTCGACGCCCTTGAAGCCGGTCTCGGCCTGGAGCCCTTCGATGAGCTTGCGGGCCTTGAGCACGTCGGCCTTGTCCGTGGTGAAGGAGATGTCGGTGCCGCCGCCGTGGCTGACGTTCTGCACGATCATGTCCACGTTGATGGCGCCGTCGCCGAGGGTGCGGAAGACCTTGGCGGCCACGCCGGGCCGGTCGGGCACGCCGACGACGGTGATCTTGGCCTGGTTCTTGTCGAGGGAAACGCCGCGGATGACGACGTCCTCCATGCTGGTGGTGGCTTCTTTCACAATGGTTCCGGGATTGTCGTTGAGGCTGGAGCGGACTTCGAAGACGACGCCGAACTTCTTCGCGAATTCGACGGAGCGGTTCTGCATGACCTTGGCGCCGAGCGAGGAGAGCTCGAGCATCTCGTCATAGGAAATCTCGGCGAGTTTCTTCGCGCCGGAAACGATGCGGGGATCGGCGGTATAGACGCCGTCCACATCGGTGTAGATCTGGCAAAGATCGGCCTGCGCGGCGGCGGCCAACGCGATGGCGGTGAGGTCCGAACCGCCGCGGCCGAGCGTAGTGATCTGGCCTTCGAGCGTCTGGCCCTGGAAGCCGGCGACGATGACGACCTTGCCCTCGTCCAGCAGCCGGTGGATCTGCTTGGGCGTGATGTTCTGGATCTTGGCCTTGGTGTGGACGCCGTCGGTCACGATGCCGGCCTGCGCACCGGTGAGGGAGACGGCGGGCACGTCGAGCGCGTGCAGGGCGATGGCGAGGAGCGCGATGGTGGTCTGCTCGCCGGTGGCGAGGAGCATGTCCATCTCCCGCTCGTCGGGGATGGGCATGAGGTCCTTGGCCATCTTGATCAGGTTGTCGGTCACGCCGCTCATGGCGGAGACGACGACGACGACCTGGTTGCCTTCGGCGCGGCACTGGGCCACGCGGCGGGCGACGTTCTTGATCCGCTCGGTGTTGCCGACGGACGTGCCACCGAATTTTTGGACGATTAGAGCCATGTCAAAGG
>CBFGQE010000242.1:0-5241 GCA_965650815.1 uncultured bacterium | reverse complement strand
ATTCTACGAGCAGCAGAAGGAACCGCTCCAGTTGACCCTGGTCGGCGGCGAGGCCGGATTGGACCGCATCATCCGCGAACCGACGGTCAACCGGCCCGGCCTCGCCCTCGCCGGGTTCAACCGCTACTTCGCCTACAAGCGTGTCCAGGTCATCGGCAACGCGGAGTATTCCTTCCTTCGCCAATTGCCGAACGAGGCGCGCCGCACCTGCTACCGCGAGCTCTTCCGCCGCCGCATCCCCTGCGTGGTCTATTCCCGGAACCTCGTGCCGGACAAGATGGCGATGGAGCTGGCCGAGGAGCTGGACCTGCCCGTGTTCCGCACGCCGCAGATCACGATGAAGTTCATCAACCACGCCACCCTCGCGCTGGAGTCGATCTTCGCCCCGCGCGGCACGGAGATCGGCAGCATGGTCGATATCCTCGGCGTCGGCGCGATCATCCGGGGCGAGAGCGGCATCGGGAAGAGCGAGAGCGTGCTGGCCCTGATCGAGCGCGGCCACAGCCTCGTCAGCGACGACATCACCAAGGTCACTTTGCTCGACGGCAAGGAGATCATCGGCACCAGCCCCGAGCTGACCCGCAACCTCATGGAGGTCCGCGGCATCGGCATCATCAACGTGGCCTCGCTCTTCGGTGTGAAGGCCATCCGGCACGACAAGCGCGTCGATGTCGTCGTCACGCTCAAGGGCTGGAACGACGTGCCCGACGTGGACCGGCTCGGCCTGGACATCGAGACGGTGGACATCCTCGGCGTGCCCGTGCCGCACATGACCATTCCCGTGCGTCCGGGCCGCGACCTCGCCCGCCTCATCGAGGTGGCCGCGCTCCAGATCAAGCTGCGCCTCTCCGGCCAGAACCCCGCCGCCGATCTCGACGCCCGTCTCCAGGCGATGATGCAGGGCACGGCTCCCGAGCCTGCCCGGCCGCCTTTGGCGCGGGAGTGAGTTGGCTTTTGTGAATCAGCAAAAGCTTCGCTCGCCGAAACCCATGAAACGAACCGTCGCCATTGTAGTCATCGCGGTGGCGCTGATCGCATTCATGGTCGTTTGGTTGATGGGGCCATCGGTCAAGACATGGAAGCCCGCCACGCAAATGACGTTCCTGGGCTTCACCAACACGGTGGCCGGAGCGCCCGCGACTAACGCGCTCTTCGGGTTCACCCAGATCCCCGCCGAAGCCTCCTCGTGGGAAACCATCGAGGTCAGCCACTGGGACGGCACCGACTGGGTCGTTTGGAATTCAACCGCCGCCCGTTGGTTCGATTGGGCCCGGCCTGAAACCCTCTCCGGCGACTATCAGTTGCGAGGCCTGGTGCGTGTCCCGGTTCCTTCGAGGCCGACTCGCGTAGTTCTTCGGCTCACACGGATACCCACTGGTTTCTGGAACACCGTGGGGAATGCGGTCGAGCCCGTTGCGCGGCGATTGAATCTGGATTCCTCCGCCCTTTTCCGCAGTGATCCCGAACACTACTTCATGACCAACGAGTTCAATTTCCCGCCTGCGGCGCAGTTCCCGTAGGACACGCGAAACAATGGAGTGAGTCGGCCACAAAGAAGCGCAAAAAACTCCGCCCTTCTTTTTTGCGCATTCTGCGCCTCTTTGCCGCCATCCATCCGCCAGTTCTACTTCCCGTCCAGCGCCGCCACGCATTCCTCGCAGCGACGGGAGAGGAATTCCTGTTCGGATTTCAGCTCGGCCAGTTGAGCGGCCTTGCGGAACCAGCCGGCCGCCGTCAGGGGGTCGTTCCGCCGGGACTCCAGTTCGCCCAGCACGGCGTAGAGCAGGTAGTAGTTCTCCAGCTTGTCGCGCTGCGGGATCGCCGCCACCGCGTCCAGCCCCGCGCGCGGTCCCGCCACATGGGCCACCACGACGGCCCGGTTCAGGGCCACGACCGGCGAGGCGTCGAACTCCAGCAACTGGTCGTAGAGCCCGAGGATGCGCCGCCAATCCGTCTGCGCGTAGCTCGGCGCGGCCGTGTGGCAGGCGGCGATGCCCGCCTGGAGATGGTAGGCGGACGCCTGGCCGCCGCTGGCGGAACGCGCGAGATGGAAGATCCCCCGAGCGATGGCCGTCCGGTCCCAGCGGGAACGGTCCTGCTCCTTCAGGCGAAGGAGGTTGCCCTCGTCGTCCACCCGGGCGGGGAAGCGCGCCGCGTTCAGCAGCATCACGGCCAGCAAGGCATGCGTCTTGGGCCGGTTCCCGGCCGGATGTTCGGCCAGCAGCGTCGCGAGCCGGATGGCCTCGTGGCAGATGTCCTCCCGCACCAGCCGGTCGCCGACCGACGCCTTGTAGCCCTCGTTGAAAAGCAGGTAGAGCGTGTGCAGCACGCCGTCGAGCCGCGCGGCCAGCTCCTCGCCCTGCGGGATCTCGAAGGGGATGCCCGCTTCGCGGATGTGCTGCTTGGCGCGGGTCAGCCGCTTGGCCATCGCCGCGTCCGTGCTGAGGAAGGCCCGGCTGATCTCCGTCACGCCGAAGCCGCAGAGCGTCTTCAGCGCCAGTGGCGCCTGCGCGTCGGCCGGCACTTCGGGATGGCAACAGACGAACATCATCCGCAGCCGGTCGTCCGTGATCTCCTGCTCGAACCCGGCCCCCGCGTCGGGCGTGGCCACCGGCGTGTCGAAGACGCGGACGATCTCCGCCTCCTTCTCGCGGAAGTTCCGCTCGCGGCGGACGACGTCCAGCGCCCGGTTCCGCGCGGCGCGGATGATCCAGGCGGAAGGGTTCTCCGGGACGCCGTAGAACGGCCAGGTCTGGAGCGCCCGGGCCAGCGCGTCCTGCACCACGTCCTCCGCCAGGGTGAGGTGCTCCACGCCGAAGATGCGCGTGAGGATGGCCACCATCTTGCCCGCCTCGTGGCGGAAGAGGTGCTCCACCGCGCCGAGGACCTCGGCGGAACGGGCCGATGACGGCGCGGCGGGCAAGGGTTCGGAGGAGGTCATGGTCTTGCGGCAAAGCTTCAGAGCCCGGCCAGGGCCAAGCGATCCTTGGCCCGGCGGGTGACGGGACATTCCGGCAACGCCGGCCGGACCTCGATGGTCGCCCCGAGCGCGAGGACCGGATTGGAGCGGGCCACGTCCGTGGCGTCGTCCAGATCCCCGGCGCGGATGAGGATGTAGCCGGCGATGGCCTCCTTGGACTCCGCGAAAGGGCCGTCGGACACCGCGCGGTCCTTTGCCCCCGAGAGCCTCCGCCCTTCGGCGGCGAGGGGATGGCCGCCCAACATCCGGCCCGCCGCGACCAGTCCATCGAGCCACGCCTGGACCGCGTCGAGCGTGCGGCGGATCTCCTCGGGCGACAGGCCCTGGTCCCAGTTCGTGTCGCGGAAGAGCAGCAGGTATTCGGAGGAAGGGGAGTTCATGGCGGAGGAAAGGGCGGCGAGGGACAACCGTCGCCCCGCCGCGCAACGAAGGGGATCAGGTCGCGACCACGGCCTCGAATCCGCCGTAGGCCATGCGCTTGCAGTCGAAGGGCGGGTTCTCGGGATCGCACATCGTCTTCAACCGCTCGTCGGCCATCACCTTGGCGTTCACCTTGTCGCGGTGGGCGCGGGATTTGTAGGTGATCCAGGAGAAGAAGACGGTTTCCGTCTCCTTCGCCTTGGCCAGCTTGGGGAACGGCATTCCGAACTTCACGTCGGAGTCCTCGGCGACGCACTCGCGCACTTCGAGCGCGCCGTGTTCGATCCAGATCTTGGCGGCCTTCTTGGCCATGGCCGTGTAGGCCGCGACTTTGTCCTTGGGCACGGGGATGACGAATCCATCGACGTAGAGCTTGGGCATAGGTGTGTTGCTGTTTGCGGGTTGTGAGTTGGTGAAAGCTAGGGCGGTGAAGAAGGTAAATGGCTGCTTCCTGCTACGCTTTAGACAGCGCGCGGTGAATCCGAAGACCCACCCTTGCCACCTCCCAGGAGGGGAACCGGTCGCGTGCGTCCGGAGGTCGGCTGGCGCACTGCCTTGTCCCCTCCTCGGAGTGTTTAGGGGTGGGTTGATGCATGGCCGGAAGTCCCACTTCACACGGTGACCGGCGCGTGCCGCATCTCGATGCCCGCGTCCTGGGCCACACCGCAGTTGCTGGCGATGGGACGCAGCTCGACGATGGCTCCGTAGGGCAGGCCGGGGCATTGCCGCGCGATGGCCAGGGCCTCCTCCTCGGTCTTCACGGTCAGCAGGAAATAGCCGCCGATCGCCTCCTTGGCCTCGGCGAACGGACCGTCGGCCACCATCCGGCCACCGGCCCCGGTGACGACCTTGCCCTCGTTCTCCAGCGGGTTGCCGCCGGCCACCTTGCCCTCGCGGCCGAGGCGCTCGAACCACGCCATCCAGTCGCCGACGACCTGCTGCATTTGTTCGGGCGACAGGCCCTTGTGCCAGTCGGTGCCGCGGAAGATGAGGAGATACCCGTTCTCGGAAGTGGTGCTCATGGGAGGAATCCTTTGCGGTGGAGCGTTGGAAGCTTCAGTTCAGGCGCACTGTTCGTCGAGCACCATGACCATCCACATCAGGCCGAAGCGGTCCGTGACCATGCCGAACGACGGGGACCAAAACGTCTTGGCCAGGGGCATGACCACCTGTCCGCCGTCGGACAACGCCGCGAAGGCCCGCTCGCTCGCGGGCACGTCCTTCACCGTGAGCGACAGGGCGAAGCCGCCGAAGCTCGGCTTCCCCGAGCATTGTCCATCGGACCCCATCAGCACCGTCTCGCCGATGCGGAACGAGGCGTGCATCACCTTGTCGGGCGGCGGGGCCGGCATGTCGCCGCAACCGCCGGGCTCGGGGCTGTCCTTGTAGCGCATGAGCGCGAGGATCTCGGCGCCGAGCTTCTCCTTGTAGAAGTTGAGCGCGGCTTCGCAGGAACCCTCGAAGAAGAGGTAGGGCTGGACGACGGGGAAGGATTTGGACGCGGTCATGGTTTTGTCTTGGTTGTGAGTTCGTTTCTCGCAGCTATGACGAACGGGACGGACGGCTCGGGACAAACGGGACAAACTTTTTTCCGTCACGCGCACCCACCGGTCTCCAAGAGGCGGACAAGCCCCGCTCCACGGGTGGCATTCGTGGTCGTCCGTGAAGGCCCTGTCAACCCGGAGATTTCCACGGGCCTTCCGGGCCGCCACCCACGAAAAAGCCGCCCATCGGCGGACCGATGAGCGGCTTTCGTGGCGCTCGAAGGGAACGCGCTTCGGCTCAGGCGCCGTATTTGTCGAACATCTTCGCGTTGGCCTGCATGAGGCGGATCAGATACT
>CBFGQE010000241.1:0-5322 GCA_965650815.1 uncultured bacterium | reverse complement strand
GCGGCGGTTCGAGCGTTCCGACGTGAGCCTGGATCTCGGCAAGTTCGAGGCGCTGCTGCCCAATCGCGAGCGTGTGCCCACCGAGGAATACCAGATCGGCGAACGGGTTCGCTGCTTCGTGAAGGCGGTGGAGAACGGGCCGCATGGACCGGAAATCATCCTGTCGCGGGCCGATCCCCAGTTCGTCATCAAGCTGTTCCAGTTGGAGGTTTCCGAGATCGCCGACGGCACCATCGAGATCAAGGGCATCGCCCGCGAACCCGGTTTCCGGACCAAGCTCGCCGTCTATACCCGCGACGAGAAGGTGGACCCGGTGGGGGCGTGCGTCGGCCTCCGCGGCCAGCGGGTCAAGAACATCGTCAAGGAGCTCAACAACGAGAAGGTGGACATCATCAAGTGGTCCCCGAACGTGAAGGAGTTCGTCGCCAACGCGCTTTCCCCGGCCAAGCTGAAATCCTTCGAAGTCGATGAGCAGCGCCGCCGCGTGAAGATCTGGGTGGCCGAGGACCAGCTTTCTCTGGCGATCGGCAAGCGCGGACAGAACGCCCGGTTGACCTCCAAATTGACCGGCTGGCAGGTGGACATCGAAGCCGAGCAGGTGGTCCGCTACGGTTTCGACGAAAAGGTGGCCGAAGCGGTATCGGAACTTGCCGCCATCGAAGGAATCGGCCAGGCGCTGGCCGACAAGCTGGTGCATCACGGGTTCCTGAACTTCGAGATGCTCTCGGGGGCCGAACAGGACGACCTGGAGCAGTTTGACGACATCAAGGAAGACGCTTCCCGGATCATTCAGGCCGTGAAGGCCGAGCTGGCGCGTCGGGAGGCCGGAAGCCAGTAAGTTGCGGTGGAGGTCTCCCGGCGATGAACGCCCGGAGAGCCTCGTGGATTGAATATTTGCTATGCCCGTTCGGATTTACGAAATCGCCAAACAGCTCGGAATGGAGAGCAAGACCGTCTTGCTCAAGGCCAAGGATCTGGGCATCGCTGCGGCCAAGGTGCCGTCCAGCTCCCTCGACAAGATCACGGCCGAATACCTCGTCGAGCAGTTGGGCGGCAAGGCCGACTCCGCCGACGCGGCCCCCGCTGCGCCGACGCCGCTTCCGGAAATCCGCGTGATTTCCGAGCCGCCACCGGCTCCCGAACCGGCCGCCCTCGCTGCCCCTGCCGAGCCGGAACCGGCTTTCGCGCCCAGCGAACCGGTGGTTCCGGCGCTTGAGGCCGAGCCCGTTGCCGAGGCTGAACCTGAGGCCCCCGCTGCTGCCGAAACTCCCGCGCCCCGCGCAGCCGAACCGGTGACGGACGAAAAATCCGAGGCCGAACCTTCCGTTCCTTTCGAAACCGTGACGGCGGCCTCCGAACCGGTAGAGACACCGCGTTCGCCCGAAGCCGTGCCGGAACCGCCAGTCGCGCCCAAACCGGTGCTGCCAACGCCTCCGGCCGGACCTCGGCTGGGCGACAAGGTCGGGTTCATCAAGCTTCCTTCCAAGCCCGCTCCCCGTCCTCCCGAACGGCCCCAGGAACGTCCCCGGGGTCCGCAGGGGCAGGGCGGTGGGCAGTCCGGGCAACGGCCCGGCCAGTTCCAGCAGCGCGGCCCCGGTGGACCGCAGCAGGGTCGTGGCGGTCCGATGGGCCGGAACGACCGTGGCAATGATCGCGGCGGCAACGACCGTTCTGGCGGCTGGCAACGAGGCGGCAACGCTCCGGCTCCAGCCCCCGCCAAACCCGCCGATCCGCGCAATGCACTGCCGGCCGACGCAAAGGTCATCACCTTCAAGCCGCCCGTCACCGTGCGCGAGCTGGCCGAGCGTCTGGGCCTGAAACCCTTCCAGCTCATCGCCGATCTGATGGGCATCGGCGTCTTCGCGACCGTCACCCAGACGGTCGAGGAAACGGCGGCGATCAAGGTCTGTGCCAAGCACGGGGTCAAATTCGAGGTCGAGAAGCGCGAGAAGGGCGCGGGCGTGGTGCATGCTCCCGTCCAAGTCGTCGAGCTCGACCAGGACGACAAGCCCGAGAGCCTCAAGCCGCGTCCTCCAGTGGTCACGATCATGGGCCACGTCGATCACGGCAAAACCTCGCTGCTCGACGTCATCCGCAAGGCCAACGTCGTGGCGGGCGAGGCCGGCGGCATCACCCAGCACATCGGTGCCTACACCATTTCCTTCCCGCACCCGGAGAAGAAGGGCGAGCTGCAGCAGATCACCTTCCTCGACACCCCGGGCCACGCCGCCTTCAGCGCCATGCGCGCCCGTGGCGCGAACGTCACCGACATCGTCGTGCTGGTCGTCGCGGCCACCGATGGCGTCATGCCGCAGACCCTCGAAGCCCTGAGCCATGCCAAGGCGGCGAAGGTTCCCGTGCTCGTGGCGGTCAACAAGTGCGACCATCCGAACGCGAACCCGTTGAAGGTGCGCCAGCAGCTCCAAGACAAGGGCCTCGTGCCCGACGACTGGGGCGGCGACACCATCTACGTGGACTGCTCGGCCGTGACCAAGCAGGGCGTGGACAAGCTGCTGGAGATGATCATTCTCCAGGCCGACCTGCTGGAGCTGAAGGCCAACCCCGAACGCAAGGCCAAGGGCAACGTCATCGAATCCGGCCTCGAACCCGGCGGTCCGACCGCCACCGTGCTCGTGCGCAAGGGCACCCTTCGCGTCGGCGACGTCGTCATCTGCGACCACTTCTACGGCAAGGTCCGCGCGCTCATCAACGAGGACGGCCAGCGTCTCAAGGAAGCCGGCCCGTCCTACGCCGTGAAGGTTCTCGGCCTGAACGGCGTGCCCGAAGCCGGTCTGGAATTCTCCGCCGTCGAGAACGAGAAGGCCGCCCGCGCCCTCGCCGAGGAACGCGAGATGGCCAACAAGGCCGAGGCGATGGAGTCCCGCGCCAAGGTCACGCTGGAGAACCTCTTCGCCACGCTCGACGCCAGCCAGGCCAAGGTGCTCAAGGTCGTGGTCAAGGCCGACACCCAGGGCTCCGTCGAAGCCATCGTCGAGGCCCTCAAGAAGATCGATTCCGCCAAGGTCTCGCTCGACATCATCCATTCCGCCGTCGGCACCATCACCGAGTCCGACGTGTTGCTGTCCTCCGCCTCCAAGGGCGTCATCCTCGGGTTCCACACCCGCATCGACAACGGCGTCTCCGACATCGCCAAGCGCGAGGGCGTGCAGATCAAGCTCTACGCCATCATCTACGAGCTCATCGACCAGGTGAAGGAGGCGATGGCCGGTTTGCTCGATCCGCTGCTCAAGGAAGTGGTTGTCGGTTCGGCCGAGGTCCGGAAAATCTTCGCCCTTTCGAAGGGCGGAAACGTCGCCGGCTGCGCCGTCACCATGGGCCGCATCGTCCGTGGCAAGGTCCGCATCATGCGCCGCAAGAACCTCATCTACGAGGGCGTCACCCAGACGCTTCGTCGCTTCCAGGACGAGGTCAACGAGGTGCGCGCCGGCATGGAGTGCGGCATCCGTGTGGACGGTTTCGACGATTTCCAGGAAGGCGACGTCATCGAGACCTACCAGGTCGAGAAGGTCGCCCAGAAACTGTGATCCGGGCCGTCGGCCGAGATGGCTGGCCGGTTCGCGCCTCCGGGCACGGATCGGCGGCCGTGGCGAACGACAAAATTCCGAGCATTCCATGTCCCTCCGGACCGACCGAGTCGAAGAACTGCTGAAACGGGAACTGAGCGAGCTCATCCGCCGCGAGATTCCCGTGGGCGAAGCCGGGCTGCTGAACGTCAACCACGTCAAGGTCTCCAAGGATCTCCAGCAGGCCACCGTCTTCGTCGGCGTCGTCGGCAACAACGCCCAGAAACAACGCGCTCTGGTCCTGCTCCAGGAAGCGCGCCGATCCCTCCAGTCCCAGCTCGGCCGCGCGGTCGTCCTGCGCTACACCCCGCAGCTCAAGTTCGTCATCGACGAATCCATCGAGCGCGGCAACCGGGTCCTCGAGATCATGGAGGACCTGGACAAGTCCGATCCCAAGCAATGAAGTCCCTTTCGGAGAGCGTCGGGCAGGTCATCGAGGCCGTCCGGCAGCACCAGACCTTCTGCGTCGTCGGCCATATCCGTCCCGATGGCGACTGCATCGGCTCGCAGCTCGCCCTCACCCTCGCCCTGCGCGCGCTCGGCAAGGACGTGGTCTGCTGGAACCAGGACCCCGTTCCCACCAAGCTCAAGTTCCTCGACCCGGACAGGATCGTGCAGCGGCCCAAGTCCGGGCAGAGCTTCGACTGCGTGATCAGCGTCGATTGCGCCAGCTACGAAAGGCTCGGCACCGTCGGCGAAGCCATCGGCGAACGAAAGGTGCTGGTCAACATCGACCACCACACCAGCAACACCCGCTTCGGCGACCTCAACTGGATCTCCGCCGAGGAAGCCTCCTCTGGCGAGCTGGTCACGAAGATCATCCGCGCGGCCGGCTGGGAGATGACGCCGCAGATGGCCAACTGCCTCTTCGCGGCCGTCTCCACCGACACCGGTTCGTTCCAGTATTCAACCACGCAGCCCGAGACCTTCGAGGTGGCGGCCGATCTCGTCGAAGCCGGGGCCGATCTTGGCGAGATCTGCCACGAGGTCTATCACTCGCATCCGCTCTCGCGCGTGCGCCTGCTGCGGCACCTCTATTCCCACTTCAAGCTGACCGCCAACGACCGCATCGCCTACTGCTGGCTGCGCAAGCGGGACTTCTCCCGCGCCGGGGCCGAACGCGAAGAGGCCGAGGGCCTGATCGACAAGCTCCGCGAGATGGAACCGGTCGTCGTCTGCTGCCTCTTCGAGGAGCTGGAGCCCGACATCACGCGGCTCAGCCTGCGCTCGAAGGACGAGCGCATCGACGTCAACGCCGTCGCGCAGCTCTTCAACGGCGGCGGCCACAAGTCCGCCGCCGGCGCCCGCGTCGAGGGCCTTTCCCAGCTCGCCGTCCAGCGCCGCGTCGTCGCCGCGCTGCGCCGGGCGCTCAAAAAGAACCGCTGATTTCATGGACGGATTCGATCCCTTTGACGGGGCGCTGTTGGTGGACAAACCGCCCGGCCTCACTTCCCACGACGTGGTCTATCGCATCCGGCGGGGCTTCCACTTCGACAAGGTCGGGCACTGCGGCACGCTCGATCCTTCGGCCACGGGCCTGCTCATCATCGTCGTCGGCAAGGCCACCAAGCTCTCCGAGAAGATCATGGGCGGCGACAAGGTGTATGAGGGCACCATCCGTTTCGGCGAAGCCACCGACAGCTACGACGCCGACGGACAGTTGACCGCCTCCCTGCCGTTGCTGCCGATGACCGTCGAGGAACTGTCCGCCGCCGCCGCCGAGTTCCAGGGCGACCAG
>CBFGQE010000240.1:0-5323 GCA_965650815.1 uncultured bacterium | reverse complement strand
TCGGCCTGGCGGCGGAAGGCGTCCAGCTCGGCGCAGGCGGCGAGCAACTGCTCCACGCTAGCGGCCTTGGCGAAGGCTTCCAGCGACTGGTTGCGGACCGCGTCGTCCTGCGAGGTGATGATCGAAATGAGATTCATGGCCTTGGCGGAGCGGGTTGGACTCAGCGGTTGGCCAACAGATCGACAAGGCCGGTGAGGACTTCGTCGCGGTCGCCGCCGGAGAGCGCGAGCGCCATCTGGGCGGTGAGCAGGCCGTATTTGTGGCCGATGTCGTAGCGGCGACCGTCGATCTCCAGCGCGAGGTAGCGTTCGGAACGCGCGGCCTTGGCCAAGGCGGGGCTGAGATGCACGCCGCCCTTCGCGCCGTAGAGGCCGACCAGTTCGTCGAGCAGGTGGAAGACGCTCGGCGTCAGCACGTGCATGCCGAAGAAACAGAGATAGTGGCCCGCGCGCAGGCCCGGAACGATCAGCCGTTGCTCGGCCTCGGTGGGCGTGGGCTTCTCGATCACGGCCTCGACCTCGTAGAGGTGCTGGCGATGGCCGACCAAGTGGCCGCCCACCGCGCCGTAGTAGGGCAGCTTGCTCTCGTGGGTGGATTGGACGGCGGAGACGATGCATTCCTCCGCGCTGGCCACTTCGATCAACTGCTGGGCGCAGTTCTTGGCCGTGCGGCTGAGATAGACGTGGTCGCCCACCATGAGCAGCGCGGATTGCCCGGCGGTGAAGTCCTTGGCGAGCCAGACGGCGTGCCCGTAGCCGAGACGCTCCTGCTGTTCGAGAAAGTGGAGCCGCCCGGCGTGCTGGCCGGCGGCGGCACGATAAGCGGCTTCGTCGCCGGGCTGGATGACCACGGCGATCTCCTCGATGCCCGCCTGGAGGGCTTCCTCGATGATGACGGCGAGGGCGGTCTTGGCGACGCCGTCACGGTCCACTAGGGTCTGGAGGGGGAGGGTGCGCTGGTTCGCGCCGGCGGCGGTGATGATGGCTTTGCGGATGTCCACGGTGTTTCCTTCTGGTTTCAAAACCTTTCGGGAGGCTCACAGAGCGACTTTAGGGCGTCAACGCGCCGGGTCGCCCAAGGCCATCCTAATTCTGCACCGGGCCGAGGAGCCCCGAACCCGGAGAGTCCGAGGCTCCGGCGTTCTTTGCTCTCGTGCTCGGCGGCGGGGCCTTCCCATACTCGGGACATGGTCCATGTAGGCATCGGTTACGATGTGCATCCGCTGGTCGCCGGGCGGAAACTCATTCTCGGCGGCGTCGAAATCCCCCACACGAAGGGGCTGGACGGGCATTCGGACGCGGACGCGCTGATGCACGCGGTGACGGACGCGATCCTCGGAGCCATCGGCGAGGGCGACATCGGGCATTTCTTCCCGAACACCGATCCGCGCTGGAAGGGCGCGCCGAGCTCGACGTTCCTCAAGGAAGCCGCCCGCCAGGTGGGCTTCCACAACGGCCGCATCGTCAACGTGGACGTCTCGCTCGCCTGCGAGGCCCCGAAGATCAAGCCGCACATCGACAAGATGAAGTTCGCCATCGCCGAGGCCCTCGGGATCAACCCCAGGCGCGTCGGCATCAAGGCCACCACGAACGAGAAGCTCGGCTTCATCGGGCGCGAAGAAGGCATCGCGGCGATGGCCGTGGCGGCGGTGGACCTCCCGGATTGATACGCCATGCACAAATCGGAAATCGGTTGGACCCTGCGGCTGGAAGACGGCACCAAGCTCAGCGCCTATGCGCAGCACCGCGGCAGCGAGTGGTTGATCTTCCACCAGACGAAACGCTTCGAAAACTGGGAGCCGGTCAAGGACCCGCCGCTGGAGGATCTGCTGGAGCTGCTGGACGCGGTGCGTCGCCGCATCGCCCGCAACATGCTCCGGCCGGAGGAGGAAGGCCGCCTGCTCAAGCGCATCCGCGAACGCTACCCCGAGGCGAAAGTGGAATGACGAAGCCCTAGGCCAAAGGCCGAAACTGGGGTGGAGGGTTGCGCGGCGGCGGATTGGGCTTAGACCCTTGGGTCTTCGGACCAGCCGAAACCATTCCATGAAAAACGCCCCGCTCATCCTCATCACGCCGAGTGTCGAACCGAAGGGCAACGAATTCGACGATCCGTCGCTGAGCCTTTCGGACTGCTACGCGCGCTCCGTGGTCCGCGCCGGAGGCATCCCTTGGATCATGAGCCGGGAAAACGATCCGGCTTTGATCGCCGAGTCGGTCCGCCGCGCCGACGGCGTGCTGCTGACCGGCGGCGAGGACGTGAATCCCGCGCTCTACCGCAAAAGCACTCCGGCCAAGCTGGCCGCCAAGTTGGGCACCTTGGACCTTCCGCGCGACTTCGTGGAAGTGACGATCATCGACGAGGTGTTCCGCCAACAGAAGCCGCTACTCGCCATCTGCCGCGGGCACCAGATCCTGAACGTCGCCCTCGGCGGCACGTTGCTGGTCGATATTCCCACGCAACGTCCCGAGGCGCTGAAGCACAACCGAAGTGACCTAAAGGATGAACCGGTCCACGACGTGCGGCTGGAACCGGACAGCTTGCTGGCTCCGATCTGGGCAACTGGCGCGGGCAAAAGATCCGCAAAAGCCCCGGTTTTCCGGGTCAACACCGCCCACCACCAGGCGGTGGACAGAGTCGCGTCACCGCTGCGCGTGACCGGCGTCTGTCCCGAGGACGGTATCGTGGAAGTGATGGAGCTGAAGGAGCCGTTGCTTCCCTATTTGCTCTCGATACAGTCCCATCCGGAACGATTGGTTGACCGATCCCCGGGATTCTTGGAACTTTTTCAGACATTTACTCAGTCGTGCAAAATACGCGGCCACTAACTCTATGAAGGCAAAGGTCATGGTCGTTGACGACTCGGATGAAATCCGGGTCTTGGTGAACACTATTCTCCAGCTCGGAGGCTATGATCCGTTGCTCAAGGCCAATGCCGCGGAGCTGAAGGAAGGCCTTTCGTCCGGTCCCCAACCCGACATCGTTCTGCTGGACCTGGTTCTGCCCGATGGCGATGGACTGGAGCTCTTGCCGCAGATCAAGCGCCAGTGGCCCGAGACCGAGGTGATCGTCCTCACCGGCTTCGCCACGTTCGACCTCGCGGTCGAGGCCACCAAACGCGGCGCCTACCATTTCCAAGCCAAGCCCTTCGACCACAAGTCGCTCCTCATCATGATCGAGCGGGCGCTCGAGCATAAGCGCCTGAACGAGGAGGCCAGCTCCCTCCGCCGCGCGCTCTCCACCATGAGCGGCGGCATGTCGCCCATCTTCCAGAGCCCGGGGATGAAGAACGTCCTCCGCACGCTCGAGCGCATCGCCCCCAGCGACGTCTCCGTCCTGATCGTCGGCGAAAGCGGCACCGGCAAGGAAGTGATCGCCGATCTGATCCACGCGATGAGCCCGCGCAACAAGGGCCCGATGGTGCGCGTGAACTGCGCGGCCTTCCCGCGCGAGCTGATCGAGAGCGAGCTGTTCGGCTCGATGAAGGGTTCCTACACCGGTTCCACCCAGGACCGCGACGGGCTCTTCCGTCAGGCCGAGGGCGGCACGCTCTTCCTCGACGAGATTTCGGAGATGCCCGTGGACACCCAGAGCAAGCTGCTCCGCGTGCTCCAGGACAAGGAGGTCCGCCCCGTCGGCGGCAAGGCCACCTACAAGATCGATTGCCGCGTGCTCGCCGCCACCAACCGGCCCGTCGAACAGGCGATCAAGGACGGCAAGCTCCGCGAAGACCTCTACTACCGCATCAGCACCGTCAGCGTCTCGCTGCCGCCGCTGCGCGACCGCCGCGAGGACATTCTCCCGCTGGCCAACGCCTTCCTGAAACGCTTCGCCGGACAGGCCGGCCGCGACATCCAGGGCTTCAGTCCCGCCGCCGCCGAGATGCTGCGCACCTTCGATTGGCCGGGCAACGTCCGCCAGCTCCAGAACGAGGTGCAGCGCACCGTGCTCATGGCCGAGGGCAACCTCGTGGACGTGCAGGACCTCTCCATCACCACCGTGCTGAATCCGGCCGAGGTGGAGGACCTGACCCTGATGGAAGCGATGGAGCGCAACACCATCGTCCAGGTGCTGAAGGAAACCGGCGGCAACAAGCTCGAAGCCGCCAAGCGCCTCGGCATCGGCCGCCAGACGCTCTACAACAAGATCAAGATGTATTCGATCGAGACCTGAGCGGCGGCACTCCTCGGAATCGTTTTTCCAACCAGGCGGGTCTTCGGACCCGCCTTCTTGTTTTGGCAGCCCGCCTCTTTCCCGTTCCCCGCGATTCTCGCGCCTGACACACTTTCCCACCGACGATGTCGATGCCCTTTGCCCAGCTCCTGGCCCAGCCCGGCCCCTTGCTCGCGCTCGCGCCGATGCAGGACGTGACCGACCGGCCGTTCTGGGGATTGATGGCGGAATACGGCGGGCCGGACGTGTATTGGACGGAGTATTTCCGCGTCCACGCGGTCTCGAACCTGGAGCCGTGGATTCTCGACGCCATCAAGCGCAACCCCACCGGCAAACCCGCCATCGCCCAGCTCATCGGCAACGACATCCCGTCGCTCGTCCGCAACGCCAAGAAGCTCCAAAAGCTGCCCGTGGTGGCCATCGACCTGAACCTCGGCTGCCCCGCACCGGTCGTTTACCGGAAGTGCGCCGGCGGCGGGTTGCTGCGCGAACCGGACAAAGTGGACGCCATTCTCGGCGCGTTGCGCGACGCGGTGGAGATCGCCTTCACGGTGAAGACGCGCATCGGCTTCGACGACCCGGCGGTCTTCGACCGGTTGCTGCCGATCTTCGCCAAGCACCGGATCGATCTGCTGACGGTCCACGGCCGCACGGTGAAGGAGATGTATCGGAGCGAGGTCCACTACGAGTTCATCGCCCGGGCCGCGCGGGAGCTGCCCTTTCCGGTGCTGGCCAACGGCAACGTCTATTCCGCCGCCAAGGCCGCCAGCGTGCTGGGAGCCACGGGCGCGCGGGGATTGATGATCGGACGCGGCGCGATCCGGAACCCGTGGATGTTCGACCAGATCCGCCAACGCCTGCGCGGCGAACCGCTGCGGCATCCGACCGGGCGCGATGTGCTGGCCTACGTGGAGAAGCTGTGGGAATCCACCGCGCCGCCGGTGGCGAAGGAGAACTCGCAGACGCAGAAGATGAAGAAATACATGAACTTCATCGGGCTGGGCGTGGAGCCGACCGGGAAGTTCCTGCACGACATCCGGCGCGTGGCGACCAAGGCCGATTTCTTCGCCGCCTGCCGGGAGTTTCTCGACCACGACACGCCGATGACGCTGGACCCGTTCCAACTGGAGCTGAAGGAAACCGACGTGCTCGC
>CBFGQE010000239.1:0-5345 GCA_965650815.1 uncultured bacterium | reverse complement strand
AGGACATCGATCGGTTCCAGGCCGCCGATGGTCTTCAGGTGGATGCTGGTGTTCAGCACCGCTAGGTCGCCGCCGCGCACCAGCGGGATGCCCATGAGCCGGGCCAGATGGCCGTGCTCGAAGTAGGTGGGAGAATCCGGGCTGGAGGACACCATGACCACGCGCGGCTCGGTCGAGCCACCGCGGGCGAAGCTGCGGAAATGCTCCAGCAGATCGGTGGCGAAATTGCGGTGGGGCTGGATGTCGCCGAACTCCATCAATCCCGCCGCCGCGCTGTTGATCACGTCGCGCGCGTGCAGCGCATAGACCGCGCCGGTCGGCGTGGAGATGTGGTCCTCGATCACGGTCCAGCGCCCGGCGGCGTCGCGCGACAGGTCGAAGGCGCAGTAGTGGCAGAAGACGTCGTCCGTGACCTTGATGCCCACGGCGGGGCGCAGGTAGTCCGGGCTGTCATAGACCAGCTCGTAGGGGATGATCCCGGCCTTCAACACCTCCTGCGAATCGTGGATGTCGCGGAGGAAATGGTTCCAGACGGCGGCGCGCTGGCGGAGGCCCGCTTCCAGGAAGCCCCATTCCTCCGGCGCGATGATGCGCGGGAAGAGATCGAAGGGGATGCGGCGGCGGTTGGGCGAATCCTTCAGCGAGGTCGGTGCGGCGCTGAGATCCTCGGTCAAACGCTGGGCGAGATCGCTGGAGCGCTTGAGGCCGCGCGGATCTCCGTTCTGGAAATGGGCGAGGAGGCGGCGCTGGACGTCGCCGACGGGCGACGCTTCGGGCCGAGCTTCGTCCAGACCGCCCGAGTCGAGGCCGGGCGACGCTGCGTTTGGCACGGGATGGAGGGCTACTGTTGCTGCTGCTGTTCCTCCGCGAGGCCTCCGGAGATCATTTCCGGCAGCATCGGCGGATGGTGGATGTAGGCGTCGTAGATCGCGGCCCCGATGGCGTTGATCTTGGTCTGGAGGTCGTCCATCGCCCGATGGAGCCCGACGGCGATGATGTCGTCAATCGAGCTGTAAACCAGCTCGGCCACGAGGCGGCCGCTGAGCTTCTCCGCTCGGTTCGAGAAACGCGCCGGGGCCACGCCGGAGATGCGGCGCAGGACGACGTCGAGCTCGTGGACGCAGAACTCGACCGAGCGCGGGAACGACTCCGAGAGCAGCAGGAGATCCGCGACCTTCTCGCGTTCCACCCGGGCTACGTAGGTCTGCTGATAGGCCTGCTGGGCGCTGCAGCTGCGGAGCACCGAGGTCCATTGGAGGGTGTATTCGCTGGGCTGTTCGGGCGTGCCCTTCACCAGGTGGAACTCCTCGTCGAGGAAGCGCGAGGTCTTGTCCGCGCGCTCCAGCAGGATGCCGAGCTGGATGAAGTCCCAGCCCTCGGTGTGCGGCATGGAGGTGTCGGTCACGCCGTAGAAGAGGCAAGCGAACTCGCGGATGCGCTGGAAGAAATCGTAGCAGTTCTCCTCGAAGGTGCGGACGGCGTCCCGGCTCAGGCTCCAGAGGTAGATGCGGTTCAGCTCCTCCCACATCTCGGAGGAGATCTGCTCGCGCACCGTGCGGGCGTTCTCGCGGGCGGAGGCCAGGCAGGAGACGATGGAGTTCGGGTTGTCTCGGCTGAAGGTGAGGAAGTGCGTGACCGTGGCGGAATCGGTCCTGCGGGTGAACCGGCGGAAGCTCTCCTCATCGCCGAGGGCGGCGACGACGGGGAACCAGTCCTTCTTCAGCTTCTCGGCCTGCTTCAGCGGCAGGTCGAGCAGGAGCTGGGTGTTGACGTCGAGCAGGCGGGCGATGTTCTCGGCGCGCTCGACGTGGCGGCCCATCCAGAGGAGGCAGTCGGCGACTCGGCTAAGCATGGAAGATCGTTTTTGGGAGATGAAGGTTCGGGGTTTCGCGACCGGGGGCTATTCGTCGCCCTCCAGCACCCAGGTGTCCTTGCTGCCGCCGCCCTGGGAGGAATTGACGACGAGCGAGCCCTTGGTCAGCGCCACACGGGTGAGGCCGCCGGGAACGATGGTCACTTTCTCGCCGTAGAGCACGTAGGGCCGGAGGTCGATGTGCCGGCCCTCGGGCTTGCCGTCGAAGATGCACGGGTGGCGGGAAAGGCCTAGCGTGGGCTGCGCGATGTAGTTCCGGGGATTTGCCTTGATGAGCTTGCGGAACTTCTCGACCTCGGCGGATGAGGCGTGCGGGCCGACGAGCATGCCGTAGCCGCCGGATTCGTTGGCCGCCTTGACCACGAGCTTCGGCAGGTTGTCCATGATGTATTTCATGTCCGACGGCTCGCTCGCGAGGTAGGTGGGGACGTTCGGCAGGATGGGGTCTTCGCCGAGGTAGTATTTGATCATCCGGGGGACGAAATAATAGATGACCTTGTCGTCCGCCACGCCGGTGCCGATGGAGTTCGCGAGGCTGACGTTGCCGCGCCGGTAGGCGTCCACGATGCCGGGCACGCCGAGCTGCGAGTCTTTGCGGAAGACCTGGGGATCGAGGAAGTCGTCGTCGATCCGGCGGTAGATCACGTCCACGTGCTCCAGGCCCTTGGTCGTCTTCATATAGACGTGGCCGTCGCGCACGGTCAGGTCGCTGCCTTCCACGATGTCGATGCCCATCTGGCGGGCGAGGAAGGAGTGCTCGAAGTAGGCGCTGTTGTAGATGCCGGGGGTGAGGACGACGACCTTGGGACTGGGCCTGCCGCGCGGGGCGATGTATTTGAGGACGTTCAACAGCTCCTGAGGGTAGTTCGCCACCGGGCGCACGCCGTAGGAGTCGAAGAGCGACGGGAAGACCTGCCGCAGGGTCTGGCGGTTCTCCAGCATGTAGGAGACGCCGCTGGGGCAGCGGCCGTTGTCCTCCAGCACCACGTATTGGCCCGTCTCGTCGCGGATCAGGTCCGTGCCGCAGATGTGGATGTAGATGTTCTTCGGGACGTTGAAGCCCATGAACTCCGGCCGGAAATGCTTCGCGTCGTCGATGAAGCTGCGCGGGATCACGCCGTCCTTCACGATCTTCTGGCCGTGATAGACGTCGTGCAGGAAGAGGTTCAGCGCGGTGATGCGCTGGGTCAGGCCGCGCTCCACGTGCTGCCACTCGGAGTTCGGGATGATGCGGGGGACGATGTCGAAGGGGAAGATGCGCTCCGTGCCCTGGTTGTCGCTATAGACGGTGAAGGTGATGCCCTGGTTCAGGAACGACGCGTCGGCCATCTGGCGGCGGTTCTGGAGGTCCGCCGGGCTCAACCCGCGGAAGCGTTCCAGGAGGCGCTGGTAGTGCGGCCGCACCGTGCGGCCATCGACGAACATCTCGTCGAAGAATCCGTCCAGCTGGTAGTTCGTGAATCCGGTTTTCATGTTGGCAGACAACGGGGAACGGGCTGCGGGGCTTGGGGGGAAGGGGGGCCGCCGCCGCACGGGCGAAAGGTTAGGAACCGGTGTCGCTCCGGGTCAATGGGTTTCACCGGAAGGGCGGGAGTTCGCCGTGCGGCTCATCGTTTCCAGCGCGGCGATGAATCGGCTTCATGGTTGGGCTGGAGTGGGAAAGGCTTCCAGCCTGTCTTCGAAGTCTCGGTGGAGACACCAACGGTGTGGCTCCGCGACGTTTCAGAATCTCACCTTTTTTTCCGCGCCCCACGGACAGGCAGGATGCCTGTCCTACTTCAACAGATGCTCCCGGAAGAAGAGGATCTGGGCCATGAACTGGAAGTCGGCGTTGGCTTTCTTGGCGAAGCCGTGGCCTTCGTCCTTGGCCATCAGATACCAGACGGAGCCGCCCTGGTCGCGGATGGCCTTCACCATCTGTTCGGCCTCGGTCACGGGCACGCGGGGGTCGTTCTTGCCCTGCACCACGAAGAGGGGCTTGGAGAGCTTGCCCACATTGGTCGTGGGGGAAATGGCTTCGAGGAACTTCGCCATCTCGGGCTCCCGTTCGTCGCCGTATTCCACCCGGCGCAGGTCACGGCGGTAGTCCTGCGTGTTCTTCAGGAAGGTGAGGAAGTTCGAGATGCCCACGATGTCCACGCCGCACCGCAGCCGGTCGCCGAAGTGGATCATGGACGCGAGCACCATGTAGCCGCCGTAGCTGCCGCCGATGACGGCGATGCGCTCGGGATCGAGGGTCGGTTCGTCCTTCGCCCAGTCGAGAAACGCGCCGATGTCCTTCACCGAATCCTCGCGCAGGAAGCCGTTGTCCAGCGTGAGGAAGGTCTTCCCGTAACCGGCGGAGCCCCGGACGTTCGGCACCAGCAACGCCACGCCCAGCTCGTTCACGTAATAGTTGTTCCGCGCCTGGAAGCCGGGCCGCGACTGCGATTCCGGCCCGCCGTGGATGACGACGAGCAACGGGCGTTTGCCGGGAAACTTCTTCGCGTCGGGCCGGTAGTGGAAGGCCGACACCTCCAAACCGTCGAAGCTGCGCACCTTCACCAGCGACGGTTCGACGAAGGTCTCGGGATTCAATCCGCCCGACTCGCTCTCGGTCCAGCGCTCCAGTTCGCGCGTCTTGAGGTTGTAGGAAAAGACGTCGCTGGGCGACTTCGCGGACGAGAGGGTGAAGGCCAGATCCTGGCTGTTCTTGTGGAACCTCAGCCCGGAGACCACGCCCAGCGGGAGCTTCGGCGCGGGCAGCTCCTTCCACTTCTTCAGCGAACGCAGATGCAGCCGACTGGACCCCGCTTCATTGGTGATGAAGGCGATGGTTTCCCCGTTCGGCGAAAGATCAAAGGCTTCGACGTTCCAGGGAATGTCCTTGGTCAGAACGGTCGGCCGCGAGGTGGCGAGGTCGATGCGGACCAGTTGTTGGAACTCCGAGCCTTGGTCGCAGGTGGCGTAGATCGACTGGCCGTCGGCGGCGAACCGGGCGTCGCCCCACGCCACCTTGTCGCCGCCGCGCGGGGTGAGCGCGGTCTTCGTTCCGGTTTCGAGATCGGCCAGCCACAGGTGGCTTTCATTGATGGAGACGTATTCCAGCACCAGCAAACGGCGCTCGTCCTTCGACCAATCGGCCACCTGCCAGCCGCCGCCGGAAAGCTCCAGCAACACGCGGTCCGATTTCGGATCGGCCGGGTTCATCAGGCGGATGTCGGTGTCCTTGCCAGTGCGCTGGGTGGAGGCGTAGGCGAGCCATTTCCCGCTCGGGCTGAAGAGCGGCCCGGTGTTCCGCGACTTGCCGTCGGTCAGGAGCGTGGTCAGTCCGCTCGCCGTATCCAGGCGATACAGTTGGAAGAATTCGCCACCGCCGGTGTCCTGCTGGAATAGGATCGTGCCGCCGTCGCCCGGTTGGAACACGCCGCCACCGACCGGTTCGCGGGAGAAGGTGAGCTGCTTGCGCGCGCCGCCCGGCTGGGCCACGCGG
>CBFGQE010000238.1:0-5345 GCA_965650815.1 uncultured bacterium | reverse complement strand
CGGGACGAGATCCACCCGGCCCAGCCATTCGCGGAAATCGGCGCGGGTGCCGCCTTCGTGATGGATCGCCAGCCGACGATGTGGCGCGGATTGGCTGAAGGCCCAGGCGCGGGTGGCGATGATCCGGGTCATGCGCCGTTGCAGTTCCGCCGCGCCTTCGGGGCCCAGCGCAGGGATCAAACGCGTCTTCGCCTTCCCGGCCACGGGGAAGCGGGTGAAGAGCAGGACGGAGAGGCGGATGGCGTGAGGCGAGGCCATGGGACGGAGAGTAGGTCAGGCTTCCAGCCTGACCCGAGCGGCGTGCTCACACTGAAGGATCATGTTTTGCCTCTTGGGAGAATCGTTGGCCGCCAGGCTTCGGGACAGGCAGGATGCCAGTCCTACCTGGGAGTTCGCGGCGTTCATCCCAAGGCCCCGGTGCAACTGCTGCCGCTGCCGGCGGTGCAGGCGAGGCAGTGGACGCCGGTGAGGATCGGTCGCTCTTCCAGCATCGCGGGAGTCACGTCCCACAGGCAAAGCGGCTGGCCATTGCGCAGCTGCATTCCCAGCATCTGGTTGAAGTCGCAGTCATAGACCTCGCCGCGCCAGCCGACGCTGAGGGTGTTGCGGCACATCAGGCCCGGCACGGTGGCGGGATTGAAGCTGTTCGCCAGCAGTTCGAGATAGTCGTCCCAGCGGCCTTGCTGTCGGAGATCCTCGGCGAAGCGCGCGATGGGCTGGTTGGTGATCGTGAAGAGCCGGGTGAAGACGATGCCGAACCGGTCGCGCAGCTCGGCCTTGTAGTCCTGCTCCAGCTCGGCCTGAGGCGGCGGGAGCTTGGGGCCGACCGGATTATAGACCAGCGTGAGCGGCAGCTCGCGGCCGTAACCCACGGCGTTGAGCTTCTTCAGCGCCGAAAGGCTCTTCGCGAAAACGCCGTCGCCGCGCTGCGCATCCACGTTGTCGCGCGAATAGCAGGGCAGCGAAGCGACGATCTCCACGCGATGGGCGGCGAGGAATTTAGGCAACCAGCCGAAGGCCTCCGTCTCGATGATCGTGAGGTTGTTGCGGTCGATCACGTGGCTGCCGAGCGAACGAGCGGTCTCGACGAGGCGGCGGAAATGCGGGCTTAGCTCCGGCGCGCCGCCCGTGATGTCCACCACGGCGGGCCGATGCTCGGCCATCCATTGCACGACGCGGTCGGCCGTTTCGGCGGACATCGTCTCCGTGCGCCAGGGCGCGGCGTCCACGTGGCAATGGCGGCAGGTCTGGTTGCACTTCCGGCCGACGTTGAGCTGGAGCGTGACGAGACGGTCGCGCCGGAGCGCGAGTCCGTGCCGGGCCAGGGCGGCATCGAAGGCGTTCGCGGCGATTGGGGCTGGGGCGGTCACGGCCGGGATCATGGAGGGGAAACGTGCGCCGCGCCAGCGGCAGGCGGAGAAAGTCCGGCCAGAAGGCTTGTCAGGAAGGTGGAAGGTCTTTCAGCGTCCGGCACCCGCCATCCATGAAACCGTCGCTCGAATCCAAGATCCGGTCCGCCAATCAAGCGCTGTTGATCGAGGGCCGTGTTGAACGGATCGGGGAATTCTTCGCGCCCGACTATGTGGCGCATCTCCCCGGCGAGGATCTCGTCGGGGGACATGAATTGATCCGGCAGTTCCTTGCGCAATATCGGCGCGCCTTTCCCGATCTTCAGGTCGAGCTGGAGGTCCTGGTGGAGAACGGCGACCGCATCGCCTGGCAGCGGACGCTCCGGGCCACGCACCAGGGTGCCTTCAAGGGATTCCCCGCCTCCGGGCGCGGGATCGTGTGGCGCGATGCGGTCACGAGCCGGTTCCGCGACGGTTTGATCGTGGAGGAATGGCCGATCTCGAACCTCGCCGAGCAGTTGCTGCTGTCCCGGAAGAGCGTGGTTAAAGGCGGTTCAACAAAGGACCATTGAGCCGGTTCAAGGGGAGGCCGGAGGAGCGAGCCGTTGCGACATCGCCCGTTTCGCGATGCGGCCGACGTAGAGAACCACGGCGAGCGTGGCGAGCAGGCCGAGGAGGAGCGCGGCCCATTCCCAGACGGTGCGGGGTTGGTCGCTGGCGGTCGCGGCGCGGGCCAGGGTGCCGAGATACACGTAGAGCACTGTGCCGGGCATCATGCCGATCCAGGAGGCCAGCAGGTAGTGGGTGAACTTCACGCGGGTCACACCGAAGGCGTAGTTCAGCAAGCCGAAGGGGAAGACCGGTGAGAGACGGACGAGGAGCACGATCTTCCAACCGGCTTCGGCCACGGCGGCGTCGAGCGCGGCGAAGCGCGGGTTGTGGCCGAGCCGGCGCTGGACCGCGTCGCGTGCCAGGTAGCGGCCGATGAGGAAGCTGGCGGCGGCTCCGAGCGTGGAGCCGAGCGATACCCAAACCGAGCCCCAGGCCAGCCCGAAGACCGCGCCCGCCCCGAGCGTCAGCACCGATCCGGGCAGGAAGAGCACGGTGGCGACGACGTAGAGCGCGACGAAGAGCGCGGGGCCCCACGGACCGAGACTGGCGAGCGCATCCAGCGCCGCGCGCAGCCAGGTGGCGACGGCGTCGGAGCGGAACAGCGCCAAGGCCAGCGCGACGATGACCAACGGCACCAGCCAACGGAGCCAGGGTCTGTTCCGGGAAACCTGTGGTTCTGGCATGGGAGTGGATCGCTCGGGCCGATATCCGGCGATCCAAGCGTCGCGCGATTGTCGGGGCAGTCCGGCACCGAGAACAGCCCGGACCGGTTCAGGGCACCGCCGCGTCGGCCTCGCTGCGGGATGGCCTTTCCGGAACAGGGGTCGAGCGGCGGTGGCGGAGGACCCATTCGCCGAGATCGTCGAGCCAGGAGTAGGCGACGGGAGTGACGACGAGCGTCAGGAGGAGCGCCAGAGACTGGCCGCCGATGACGACGATGGCGATGGAACGGCGTTCGTCCGCGCCGGGACCGGTGCCCAGCGCCAGCGGCAACATGCCCGCGACGAGCGCGAGCGTGGTCATCAGGATGGGCCGGAGCCGATCGCGGTTCGCATCCATGATCGCGGTCAGGCGGTCGAGGCCCGCGCTTCGCCGCAGGTGGTTCATGTGGTCGATCTGGAGGATGGCGTTCTTCTTGACGACACCGAAGAGCACCAGGAGTCCGAGGGCGGAGTAGAGGTTCAAGGTGCTGCCGGTGACCCAGAGCGAAAGCAGGGCGAAGGGCACGCTGAGCGGCAGGGAGAGCAGGATCGTGATCGGATGAACCAGGCTCTCATACTGCGCGGCCAGGATCATATACATGAAGACGACGGAGAGGGCGAAGGCCAGGAGGAACTCGTTGAACGTGCGGTCGAGTTCGCGGCCCTTGCCGGCGATGCGCGTGGTGTAGCCGGGGGCCATGTTCAGCTCCGCGGCGGCCTTTTGCAGCGCTTCCAACCGGTCGGTCATGGCGTAGCCGGGGGCGATGCCGGTGCGGAGGCTGACCTGGCGCTGGCGGTCGAGCCGGTCGATGCGGGACGCGGTGAGGCTGGGCGTGAGGTTGACCACGTTGTCGAGGCGCACGAGGCCTCCGTCGTCGTTCGGAACGAAGAGGCGGGAGATGGTTTCGGCGTCGGAACGGTCGGTGCGCACAAGGCGGAGGGAGACGTCGTAGTCCTCGTTCATCTGCTCGTCGCGGAAGCGGGAGGCTTCCTCCTCGCCGCCGACCATGAGGCGGAGGGCGTCGGCGATGTCGGCGGTGGAGACGTTGAGATCGGCGGCCCGCGCGCGGTCGATGGCGACCTGGAGCTCGGGCTTGTCGAGCTTGAGCGTGGTGTCGGCGTCGATCAGCCCGAGCTCGTCGGCGCGCTCGCGGAGGGCGTTGGCGTAGGTGAAGAGCTTGTCGAGTTCGGGGCCGAGGAAGGCGAAGTCGATGTCCCAGCGGGAGCCGCCGAAGTTGAAGGAGGGGATGTTGCTGACGCTGGCGCGGAGGCCGAACTTGCGGAGCCGCTGGCGGATCTCGCCCATGACCTCGCCCTGGGTGCGGTTGTTCTGCCAGGCGCGCCAGGGACGGAGGCGCATGGTTTCCGAAAGCAGGCGGCCGAAGGTGAAGCGGCGTTCCTCGAAGGGCACCAGCCGCACGTAGCCGGAGCCGCTGTTCACGCCGCCGATGAAGCCGCCACCGACGGTGGAGAGCAGCGTTTCCACGGAAGGCACCTTCAGGATCTCCGCCTCGATCTCCCGCATGGCGGCGTCCATCGATTCCATGCTGGTGCCCTCGGGTGCGGTGACGCGCACCTCGAACTCGCCCTCGTCGATGTCCGTGGGGATGTATTCCTGCTTCACCACCGAGTAGAGCGGGACGGAGGCCAGCATGATCAGGGCGGAGACGACGCCGACGAGCACGCGGTGGCGCATGGCGGAGGCCAGGAGGCGCAGATACCAGGCCTCGAACCGGCCGTAGATCCCGCCGCGCGACTTGGGCGAATGGCCCCCGGCGTTCTCCCGGCGCAGCAGCCGGGCGCTCATCATGGGAGTGAGGGTGAAGGAGACGAGCAGGCTCACCAGCACGGAGACGGCGGCGGTGATGCCGAACTGGTAGAGGAACCGGCCCGAGATGCTGGACATGAACGAGACCGGCACAAAGATCACCACGAGGCTGAAGGTCGTGGCCATGACGGCCAGCCCGATCTCCGCCGTGGCCTCGCGGGCGGCGTCGAAGGGCGACAGCTTCTTCTCCTCCACGAAGCGGTAGATGTTCTCCAGAACGACGATGGCGTCGTCGATGACGATTCCAACCATCAGCACCAGCGCGAGCATGGTCACGCTGTTCAGGGTGAAATCCAGCGCCCACATCATGCCGAAGGTGGCGATGACGGAGGTGGGGATGGCGACGGCCGCGATGATGGTCGAGCGCCAGTCGCGCATGAAGAACAGCACGACGATGCAGGCGAGGACGGAGCCGAGGACGAGATGGACGTTGATCTCGTGCAGCGCCTGGTAGATGTAGCGCGACTGGTCGCGGATGATCTCGAACTCCACGCCGCTGGGGAGCTGGGCGAGAAGCGGCGGCAGCTTGGCCTTCACCGCTTCGATCACCGCCACGGTGTTCGCGCCTGACTGGCGGCGGACCTCGATGATGACGGCGGGTTTGCCGTTCAACCGCGTGACGGAGCGCTGTTCCTTCACGCCGTCTTCCGCCCGGCCGATGTCGCGGAAGCGCACCGGCGAGCCGTCGCGCTGGGCGATGACCATGTCGTTGAACTGCTCGGCTTCGGTGAAGCGGCCGAGGGTGCGGAGGGACTGTTCGCGGACGCTGGCGGTGATGTTGCCGCCGGGGGCGTCGGTGTTCTGGCGGTTCAGCGCGTCGCGCACGGCGGTGACGGGCAGGCCGTAGGCGGCGAG
>CBFGQE010000237.1:0-5345 GCA_965650815.1 uncultured bacterium | reverse complement strand
GGCGCGACCACGATCATCGATTCGGTGGGCAGCCAGAACGGCACGGTCATTCTCGGCACCAATCCTCCGGTCCAGAACGGCTCGGCGTTGACGCTCAACGGAGCGAACAATTATGCCAACGCGAGCTACATCGATCTGCCGGACGGCCTCATCTCGGCCCGTGGCAACGCCTCGCTGGAATTCTGGTTCACGTGGAACGGAGCCAACTCCGAAACATGGACCCGCCTGTTCGACATCGGTTCCAGCACCAAGGCCGACGGCTACGCCACCAACTCCGGCAACGGCACCGCCGCCTGGTGGTTCAGCCCTGTTCGCGGTGGCACCATCTATGGCATGGATGTTTGGAACGGCAGCTCGACCGTGGTGGTTAACGGCACCGTTCCTCTCCCGTCCGGTCAGCAGCATCACTTGGTCTGCATCTACGCTCCGAACAATCAAACTTCGAAGATCTATCTCAACGGACGTCTCGTTGCCTCCGGTGGTGCGCCTTTCGCGTTGAGCACGCTCAACGACCAGAACGTCTGGCTCGGTGCCGCCAACTGGAACGATCCGCCGTTCCGCGGCAGCTTCAACGAATTCCGCGTCTGGGAAGGCGAGATGAGCGATCTCGACATCGCCCTCAGCGCCAAAGCCGGTCCTGATGCTCTGCCCCCGGCGACCCCTGGTAGCTTGCTCGCCGTATCCCTGGCCCCGATTCCGCCGACCTTCATCGGCAACCTTGGCGGAGCCCAAGCCGCGTTCACCGGCAACTTCCAGAACGTCACAGGTGTGGACATCTCCGGCCTGTCTGGCGTGACCTACACGTCCAGCAACACGGATGTCTTTACCGTGACCGCCGCAGGCGCCGTCACCCCGCGCGACATCGGCACGGCCAACCTGATCGCCTCTTATCGCGGTCTGTCCGCCACCACGTCGGTGAGCATCCTGGCCCCGATCGCGATCCGTCAGGATGGGTTCGCCACGAACCTGGTCTCCGGTTCGCTCTCCTTCGTGTCCGCTCTCCGCGCGGACTACAACGGCACCAACAACGTGAACGCCACCACCTTCGGCGGCGTCACCCGTTCGTCCTCGGACACGAACGTCGTTGTGATCAACAACGCAGGTCTGGTCTCTCCCCGCAAGACCGGCACCGCCGTCGTCACCGCCGTCTATCGGTGGGTCCAGGCGGGCGTGACGAACGCGCTCACCAACCACGCCACCGTGACCGTGGCCGCTCCTCCCGGATTCACCAAGGGCACGCTGATCCATCGCTACAGCTTCAACGGAGCGGTCGATGGCACCGTGGTGACCGACTCGGTGGGCACCGCCCACGGCGAAGTCGTCGCGAGCACGGGCAACAACTTCACCGGCACCGGTGAGCTGGTGCTGCCCGGCGGCGGATTCGACTCCGGGGCTCCCTATGTGAACCTGCCCAACGGTCTGCTCTCGTCGCTGCCCAGCTTCACCATGGAGACCTGGGTAACGTGGCAGGGCCCGGCCGACTCCTCCTGGCAGCGCATCTGGGACATCGGCCGCACCAGCTCGACCGAGGAAGACACCTACCAGAATCCCGGCCTCAGCTACACCTTCCTCACGCCCCGGTCCGGCGACAACACCCTGCGCTTCGCCATCAAGCAGGGAGACGGAGCCGAATTGCCCCAGCTCAACAACAGCTCGCTCACTCCGGGGGTGAAGACCCACATCGCCGTGGTCTATGACACGGTCCAGAAAGTCGCCCGCATGTATGTCAACGGCGTCCAAGTCGCCAGTGGCGTCGTCACACATCCGGTCAGCGTCCTCGAGGACATCAACGTCTATCTCGGCCGCTCGAACTGGACCGATTCGCTCTTCAACGGTTCCTACGACGAGTTCCGCATCTACAACGGACCTCTGCTCGACGACGACGTCGCGGCCAACTTCGCCGCCGGTCCCGACACCATCGGTGCCGGTCCCGCCCCGAGCGTCTCCATCGGCAAGGTCGGCTCGAACATCGAGATCACCTGGCCCGAAAGCGCCACCGGTTACGTGCTCCAATACGTGAACCAGCTCGGTGGCACCTGGGCTCCGGCCAACGTCACCACCACCACCGCCGGTGGCGTGGTCAAGGCCACCATCCCGGTTCCGGCTGGCGGCACGAACGCCTTCTTCCAGCTGAAGAAGTAAGCGAGTCATCTGATTCCCACATGGCCCGCTCCGGCAACGGAGCGGGCCTTTTCGTTGTCCCCTTCAAGCGCCCATTGTGTCCGTTGCGGCCTTTCGACATCCTCCCGCCCGTTCACCGATGCCCACCCTCATCCGAATCCTGGTCTGGACGCTGGTCGCCGTCTTCGGCGCTTGGGCCTACGCCACCATTGCCTTCCATCGCGGCGAAGGCCTCAGCTCCGCCTACCTGCTCATCGCCGCGCTCTGCACCTACGCCATCGGCTACCGGTTCTACTCGAAATGGATCGCCGCCCGGGTGCTCATGCTCGACGACAAGCGCGCCACGCCCTGCGAGGTCCATGAGGACGGCAAGGACTTCGTGAAGACGAACAAGTGGATCGTCTTCGGCCACCACTTCGCCGCGATCAGTGGTCCCGGGCCGCTGGTCGGACCCGTGCTCGCGGCGCAGTTCGGGTATCTGCCGGGCACCTTGTGGATCTTGATCGGCGTGGTGCTGGGCGGCGCGGTGCAGGACTTCATCATTCTCTTCGCCTCCATGCGAAGGGACGGAAAATCCCTCGGGCAAATGGTGAAGGAAGAGCTGAGCACCACCGTCGGTGCCGTGGCCATGATCGCCATCCTCGCCATCATGGTGATCCTGCTCGCGGTGCTCGGACTCGTGGTGGTGAAGGCGCTCGCCGAAAGCCCGTGGGGCGTCTTCACCGTCGCCGCAACGATTCCCATCGCCATGTTCATGGGCGGTTACCTGCGGTTCCTCCGCGTGGGCAAGGTGCTCGAAGTCTCCGTCATCGGCGTCGTGCTCCTGCTGCTCGCGGTCTGGGGCGGACAATTCGTCCACAGCCACGCGGACTGGGCCAAAGCGCTGACCTTCAAAGCGGAGCCCCTCGCCTGGTCGGTCATCAGCTACGGCCTGCTGGCCAGCATTTTGCCCGTCTGGCTCCTGCTCGCGCCACGCGACTACCTCAGCACCTTCATGAAGCTCGGGACGATCGGCGCGCTCGCCCTGGGCACGCTGCTTGTATTGCCCGAGTTGAAAATGCCGGCGGTGACGAAGTTCATCGACGGTTCCGGCCTGGTCGTCGCGGGCAGCCTGTTTCCTTTCTGCTTCATCACCATCGCCTGCGGCGCGATCAGCGGCTTCCACACCCTCATCGCCAGCGGCATCACGCCCAAGATCATCACGCGCGAAGGCTACAGCCGCCCCATCGGCTACGGCGCGATGTGCCTCGAATCCCTCGTCGCCATCATGGCCATGATCGCCGCCTGCACCCTCGATCCCGGCGTGTATCTCGCGATGAACGTGAAGGGCGCGGGCGCGGACCAAGCCGCCATCGTGGCCGACACCGTGGCCAAGGTCGGAGCGGCCGGCTTCACCGTGAACCCGGCCGACATGGAAAAACTGGCTCAAGACGTCGGCGAATCCTCTCTCTATGGCCGCACCGGCGGCGCGGCGACCTTGGCCGTCGGCATGGCGCAGATCTTCTCGCAGGTGACGCACGGCCGTTGGCTCGATCTCTGGTATCACTTCGCGATCATGTTCGAGGCGCTGTTCATCCTGACGACGCTCGACGCCGGCACGCGCGTGGGCCGCTATCTCTTGCAGGACGCGCTCGGCCATCTCTGGAAGCCGCTCGGCGATACCAAGAATCAATCCGCCAACTTCCTCGCCAGTGCGTTGATCGTTTTCGGCTGGGGCTACTTCCTGATCCAGGGCGTGCGCGATCCTCTGGGCGGCATCAATTCGCTCTGGCCGCTCTTCGGCATCGCCAACCAGCTCCTCGCCGCCATCGCGCTCTGCCTGGGCACGACGATTCTCTTGAAGATGGGACTGGCGGGAACGCGGAACGCGGAACGGGGAGCGCGGAGAAGCCCGTGGCTTGCGCTCGTCACGCTGTTGCCGTTGGTGTGGTTGCTTTCGGTCACGTTCACGGCGGGTCTCCAGAAGATCGCGCATCCCGATCCCCGCATCGGTTTCATCGCGGCCGGAGACGCGTTCCAGAAGACCCGCGAACAACTGCGGGCAAACCAAGGCACCATGGCCCCCGATCAGCTCGAGAAGAACAACTTGGAGATCCGCAAGCTCTCCAAGCAGGCGCTCAACATGCGGATCAACACCGTCGTCACCTCCGCCTTCCTCCTCATGGCCACCGCCATCGTCCTGCTTTCCGTGCGCGAATGGCTGCTGCTCATCGCGTGCAAGAAACTGGCCGAACTCCGCGAGACCGAGCCCGTCTGGCTGCCCGACTACGCCGTGGTCGAAGGCCAGCCATTGAAGATCTGGAGCCTCTTCACGCTTGGGTTCCTGATGTTGAAGGAAGTCTCCGGGCAGAGCGCCTATGACCGTGCCACCGCCCAATGCGCCTGCGCGCCCAAGGTCTCCGTGAGCCTCACCGGAGACTCCGTCATCGCCTGCCGCGAAAGCGACGGCGAACGTTTCGCCCGCGTGGCCGAAGAACGCTTCAACGGTCCGAACCGTTGCTGCTAGTCACGGCCAAGTGTCGGGCTTGGCGCTTCGGGGCCAAGGCTTCTTTCCGCACGGATCGGGCTTCTTCATCGCTGACGAACGGGGCCAGGAACGGCGGGCGTTCGGAGCGGCCGGCGCGTTGCCAGTCGCGCCAGACGGTGCGGCCGACGAGTTCGCGATCCAAGCCGCGCTCCTCGGCGAGGAACGTGAAGAGAGCTTCGGCAAGGCGCGGCAAGGCGATGCCGTGTTGGCGACCGAGGGTGCGGTGGAGGTAGTCGGAGAGATCCCAGAGAGCCCAAAAGGGCGACGTAGGCCGGGCATCCTTGCCGTGCCGAAGGGATTCGTGGCCGTCATGGCCAGAGGAAGAACCCACCCCTGACCCCTCCGAGGAGGGGAATTGGAAGCGCACGTCCGCCGGTCGAATGACGCTCTGCCCTATCCCCTCTAGGGAGGGGTCAGGGGTGGGTCCGCCTTGGCGTTCAGAGTTCGAAGTTGAATGTTCGCTGTTGCCCCCACTTCTGCCGGGTCGAGCGACGGGAGCCCAGAGCAGCGGCGTGGTCTCCACGAAGTTCCCGCTGTTGCCCACCAGATCCCAGAACTTCGCGAAGCGCCGCAGCCGCTGCATCGTGGCGAAATCGAGGTCGCGGTTGCAGAGGATCTCGTAGGGCGGCACCGCGCCGTAGCGCATCGCGAAGGCCGCATCGTGCCGGATGATGGGCGTGCCGCGCAGGCGCTTGAG
>CBFGQE010000236.1:0-5347 GCA_965650815.1 uncultured bacterium | reverse complement strand
TTGCGTCGTCCGGGAGCGGGGAAACGGCATGGGAAAGCGCACGGAACACCGCTCCGCATCGCTCGGAAAACGAGCGGCGACGCTAACAAAGGCGGGGGGCGAGTCAACGGGAGTTTGTCGCCGAACCGGCCAAAACAGGGCGGTTCACGCCTTTTTGTCCCCTTCCCGATAGGCCGCGGCGACGGCCGCCGCCGTGAAGGCCCCGACCATCTCTCCGTTGCGCAGGAAAGCCCAGTCCTCCACGTCGGAAACCGGCACCGAGACCGGCGAACCCAACCGGAGTCCGTCCAAGTCCACCGGATCGTTGCCGAGGCGGCCGGAAACGTTCTCGCCCGAGATCGCGTCCACCTCCACCCAGATGTGCTCGGTCCGCCCGCCCCGCGTCAGGGGAACCTTGACCGAGAAGCCTTCGGCGGAGCGGGTGTTGAAGGCCTCGAGGAACTCCGGCCAACGGGCCCGGGCCTCGGCCTCGGCGGCCTCCAGCGCTTCGGGCCGGTCGTCGATGCGGACCACCGGAAGCTGCTGGAGCGAACCGAACAGCTCGAAGACACTGTCCGACCTTAGCTTCTCCTCCAACTCGTCGGTCCACGGCAGCACCTGCTCGGTCTCGGGCAGGTAGATCGCGAGCACGTCGGGCCCGGCCAGCTCGGCGACCAGCTTCGCGATCCACGGATACGCTTCGCGCCGGTCAGCGAAGCCGCCGCCCATGTAGTCCACGGCCATCCAGCCCCGGCACTCGGTGATCGCGTAATGGATCCGCAGATCCTTCACGCCCTCGGCCGCCTTGTCCGGCTCGTCCATGTAGGGCCGGTCGTGGTTGTGGACGACGAACATGCCGTGCGGGGTGTTGGCCATGTTGAAGGGGCCGGTGCCCACCACCCAGCAGTCCGATTCCCCGCCGCCCGTTGCCCGGGCGGAAGCGGGATCTTCGTTGCGGTCCGCCTTGAACTCCCGGCCCCAGACGGCCTTGAAGTAGGTGGCGAGCAGCACGGGGTCCAGGTAGCGGGGCTTCCGCAGCCAGATCGCCACGGAGGTCATCGGCCGGTCGGGGCTCTCCGGGCGCGGGCGGAACTTGCGGAGCACGTCCCATGCGAACCAGACGGCGAATCCGGCGAGCATCAGCGTGATCCACGAGAAGCCCTTGTCGGCCAGCTTCGCGAGCTGCAGGGCGACGACCAGGCCCAGTGCCGCCGCCACCGGCCAGCGGGCCCACAGCCTCCCGGCCCACAGCAGCCCGCCCCCCGCCAGCATCGCCGCGCCCACGGTGATCGACACCACGGCGGGCACGCCCGCCGAACGGAGGCCCAGCCACAATGTCGCCGCGCCCATCGCGAGAACGCAGATGCAGTCGAACAGGAAGTCGCTCCGGCTTTCGTGGGAAGATTTGGGCTCCATGTCGCCGGGAAAAATGCCCGGATCCGCCGCCCGCTGTCGAACCCGATCCGGCCTTCAGTCGAAGTCCGAACAGCTCATGAAGTAGTGGCAGCGTGGGCAGCGGAGCTTGCACTTCTCGTTGTGCAGCTCGTGGCTGCAGCGCGGGCACCAGCGCCAATGCTCGCCGAGCAGCGCCTCGCCTTCGGGCCGACAGGACGGTCCGGGGGCGTCGGCCGGATCCTTCGGGGGCGGGGTCTCGTCCATGCGCGGCATGAAACTGACGCGGATCTGCGGCCGCTGCCCATTCCAAAAAGAACGCGGGCGGTCCCCCTTCGGAAACCGCCCGCGAGAAACGCAGCCGCCCATCGGTCCTACTTCGCCCCGGCCGGGACCGGCGTATAGACCCGCAGCCGGAAGCCGTCGGCATCCGCTTCGCCGCCCATGACAACGAAGCCGAAATGCTTCTCGATCTGGTCGAAGGGCGGATACAGCCGGTGGTCGAAGATGGAGCCGAACTTTTCGCCCAAAGCGGCCTGGAGCGGGCTTTCAAGGCCGGCGTCTTCGGACAGCTTGGCCAGCCGGGACGCGAGCCGGTTTTGCTCGCGGGCGTTTTGATACACAAAGAACCCCGTGCCCAGGCCGCCCACCTTTTCGGCCGCCGTCGCCAGACCCTCGCGGTCGCGCAGGGCCGACTTGGCGTCTTCGCCGCGCCGGAGGAATTCCAGCAGCGCGTCCGTGTCCGACGAGATGGCGAGATAGCCCGCGGCGGGAGCGAACTGCACGCCGCCGCTCTCGCTCGAGAGGGTGTAGATCTTTTTCCCGTCCACCTCCCGTTCCTGCAACATGCCGGGCAGCGTCATGGTCTCGGCCAGCGCCTTGATCCCCTTGGCCAGGCGTTCGGGCGCGGGCGAACCGATGAGGATGACCGAGCGGGGCTGCTCCAGCTCTTCGGCCGAGGAACCGATGGGCGGCTTCTGGTAGGCGACGAGGTCGTCGCCGAGCTGCGCGAAGAGCTCCTTGCGGAGATCGAAGTCCGGGTTCGCTTCCTTGCCCGCGCTGTCGATCACCATCTTCAACGTCATCTCGGCGGCCGGGCTGGCGCCTTTGACGGCGCTCTCGATCCCCTGCCAGAGCTTCGCGAAATCGATCCGCCAGCGGCTCGCGCTCAGCACGTCGGCCGGCACGAAGGCGGGCGGCGCCGAGGGTTTGGCCGCACCGGCCAGCAGGGCGAGCAGGCCCTGGCGTTCCGAGGAGGGCTGGCCCAGGAAAAACTCGACCAGGGAACCGGCCTCGTCCGCCTTCAGGGCGAACGACGCGCTCTTCAACCCGCCCAGCCCGAGGAGATCCACGATGCGTTTCGGGGAAACGCCGCCCTGCTGCGGCGCGTTCGCCAAGGCGAGCTTCAGCAGCGGCTGCGGATTGGCCCAGCCCAGGACCAGCGCGTTCGACAGCGCCTTGGTCTGTGCGGTCTGGAACGCCCCGAGGGCGGCGACCGACGGGGCGGCCGCGCCGGACTGGAGCGCCAGCACCCGCGCGATCGTGTTCGTCCGCGTGCCAATCACGAGCAACGGCCCCGACTGGCCCACGCTGAGATCGATCTTCCGCGCCGGTCCGTCCTCCTCCCCGTCGCCCGCGAGCGCCTCGGGCAACAGCGCCCGGAGGGCCTCGTCGGTCGTCGTCCAGGTCATGAACTCCGCTCCGCCCACGCGGTCCGTGCGGATGGTCCGCCCGGCGTCGGTCCAGGACTGGCGCAGCTTGGCCAGCGCGTCCTTCAGCTTCGGCGCCTGGTCGAGCGTGTCCACGAGCATGAGCAACGCCGGATCGGAGTTGGTTCCGCCGACCGGTTCGGCGGCGACCACGGCGAACGTGACCTGGCCCTTGGCGAGGTCGCGGAAATCGTCCGCCTTGAGCAACAACGCGTCCTCCAGCGGCTTGAAGACATTGGTCCGCAGCCCGCCCCAGAGGTGTTCCTGGAAGGGCTTCATCGCCGGGTCGCGCAGGATCGCGGTGCTGGGCGAGGCGGTCCAAAAGGTCCGGAACCGTGCGGCGTCGGGCACGGAGCAGAAGGCCAGCGTGTCGTCGGGCAGCAGCTTTTCCGGCGCGGGCACCGGGGCGGCCGGGAGAAGGAGGGTCGTGGCCAGCAACGCCGGCCCGAAAAACAGTCTGGATGGTATCATTGAGAAAAAACGCGCCCGTGACCGGCCGTTCAACCTCCGCCGCGCCACGACGCGCGGGGCGAGACTGGCGAGACCCGACCGCGCCGACAAGCGCGGCTTGGAGCGGCCGCTCCAAAGGCCCCGCCCGCCCGATCCAACAGGCACCCGCCGGTTGACGCCGCCGCGTTCCGCGCCAGCTTGCCCGCTCCTCGTTCCGGGGAATTTGCCGATGAAGCCTCTTGCCGAACGTCCGTTGCTCCTCCTGCTGGCCGCCGTCCAGTTCACCCACATCATGGACTTCATGATCATGATGCCGCTGGGGCCGCAGCTGATGCGCGACCTCGCGGTGTCGCCCGCGCAGTTCAGCGTCCTGGTGGCGGCCTACAGCGTCACGGCGGGCATCGTCGGACTGCTGGCCGCGCCGTTCATCGACCGGCACGACCGTCGGCCGCTGCTGTTGATCACGTATGCGGGCTTCATCCTCGGCACGCTGGCCTGCGCGCTCTCGCACACCTACGCGTCGCTGCTCGTGTCGCGCGCGGTCTGCGGGGCCTTCGGCGGCGTGTCGGGCTCGCTCGTGCTGGCGATCGTGAGCGACGTGGTGCCGCCGGAGCGGCGCGCGACGGGCATGGGCATCATCATGACGGCCTTCTCGGCGGCGGCGGCGCTGGGCGTGCCTTTCGGCCTGTATCTGGCGCACGCCTTCGTCTGGGAAACACCGTTCTTCCTCCTGGCCGGCATCGCCACCGTCGTATGGGCGCTGCTGCTGGCCAAAGCGCCGTCGGTGCGCGGGCATCTGGACCATCGAACCGGCGGCATCTGGGAGTCCTTCCTCGCGCTGCTCGCGAACGCGAACGCGCAGCGGGGGCTGGCCTTCATGGGCGTGATGATCTTCGGCCACTTCGCCATCATCCCGCTGCTCTCGGCCTATCTGGTGAAGAACGTCGGCCTGGCGGAGGCGCACATCCCGCTCGTCTATCTCGCCGGCGGCGTGGCGACGGTCTTCACCTCGCCGTTCGTGGGGCGGCAGGCGGACAAGCTGGGCCGCCGCCGCGTCTTCACCGTGATGGTCGTGGTGGCGTCGCTGGTGACGCTGGCCCTGAGCCATGCGCGGCCGATGCCGCTGTGGGCGGTGCTGGGTCTGGGCGCGATGTTCTTCGTCTTCGCCAGCGGCCGGTTCGTGCCGGGACAGGCGGTTGTCTCGTTGGCGGTGCTGCCGCAGCAACGCGGCGCGTTCATGAGCCTCGTGGCCTGTTCGCGCGATCTGGTGTCGGGCCTGACCTCCGCGCTGAGCGGATGGCTCGTGACTCCGGGAACGGACGGCCGTTTGCAGGGCTACCACTGGATCGGTTGGCTGGCCGTGGCGGCGAACGTGGTCAGTCTCATTCTCGTCCGCCGCGTGCGCAGCGTGGAAGGAGCGGCCGCGCCTGGGGCGAAGAAGCTCTCGGAGTAGCGGTCCGTTCTTCTTTCGACGTTTCCTCACCCGATCGGGCGCTTTTCCCGGCGGGAATTCCGTGGTTGCTTGGCCGACAGGAATTCTCGCCATGAAAACCCGCCGCGCCTTCCTCCAGACCCTCGCCGCGTCCGCCACCGCCGGAGCCGCCTTGCCCGTGCTCGCGCAGCCTTCGGCCCGGCCCGCTGCCGAACCGAAGGGGAACGACCGTGGCTATTGGACTTCCTTGGCCGTGAAGATCGCCGACCCCGTGCTCGCCGCGCTGGCCACGGGGAGGCTCAAGGAACGGATGCCCATCGAAGTGCCGTTCAACACCGTGGCGGACCGCGCGCAATACTCCCACCTCGAAGCCGTGGGCCGCACG
>CBFGQE010000235.1:0-5392 GCA_965650815.1 uncultured bacterium | reverse complement strand
CTCTTCACCCAAGGTTTGCCCTGCCCTGCGCCGCCCGGCAGATTGGGCGCGATGACCGAGCGTTTTGTCCCCACCCTGGCCGACGTGGCCGCCACCGGCGACCGCCAGCGCGAGCTGCACGCGCGCGCGGCGGCGGTGCGGGACCGGGTCTTCGGTCGGCGCGCCTTCGTTCGTGGTGTGGTGGAGGTCTCCAATTACTGCCGCGAGAACTGCGCCTACTGCGGGATGCGCCGCGACAACCGCGCCCTCGCCCGCTACCGCGCCGAAGCCGAGCCCATCGCCGAGCTGATCCTCAACCATCGCCCGGCCAGCATGACGGATCTCAACATCCAGACCGGCGAAGATCCCCGCGCGGTCGAGGAAGTCATCCTGCCCCTGTTGAAGACGCTGCGGCGCGAAACCTCGCTCGGGTTGAGCGTCTGCCTCGGCACCTTGAACGCCGATCTCTACCGCGCCTTGGCCGAGGCCGGAGCGTCGATCTACATCATCAAGTTCGAGATCGCCTCGCCCGAGGCCTACCGCGCGCACTTCGCGCCGGGCACGCAGCCGGAGCGGCTGGAGCACATCCGGCTGCTGGCCAGCCTGGGCTGGAACGTCAGCTCCGGCTTCATCGCCGGGCTGCCGGGCCAGAGCGCTGAGGACATGCTGGAGAATCTGCGCTTGGCGGACTCGTTGCCGTTGAGCGGATGCAGCGTGAGCCCGTTCGTGCCCGGCGAAGCCACGCCTCTTTCCGGTGCAACGGCGGCGGGCGTGGACTGGGCGCTGAACGGCATGGCGGCGATGCGCCTGATGCGGCCCGACTGGGTGATTCCGGCGGTGAGCGCGCTGAACATCGCCGAACCCGGCGCGGGCTACCGGCGCGGCCTCGCCACGGGCGCGAACCTCTGCACGATCAACCTCACGCCCGACGGCGAACGGGAGAACTACCTGCTCTACAAGCGCGACCGTTTCATCATGAACGAGGAGCGCATCCTCTCCGCCATCGCGGCCGAAGGGTTGGCGGTTTCGGCCACGAGCCTGGCGGAGCACTTCGCCGCGAAGCGGACGGAGCCGGTGGAGGCCTGATGCTTGGCTTTCTTCGCAAAAAGGCGGGAAGGCCCACCGACGAGAAGCAAAGGGTGCGAGCGGTCTTCTCGAAGATCGTTTCGCCCGAGGCGGCGGAAGCGGTTCTGGACAAAGCTCCCCTCAAAATCGCGGAACCGAGACCGGCTCATCTCGGAATCGTCCTGGCGTGGATCGAAGGCGCCGAAGTTGGGGAGATCGCCGTTGGCATTCGGTCGGTCGTGGAGGTCGCATCCCGGCACGATGCGATGGTTTGGAGCATCACCGGGCCGCTGGCGGAGCTGGCGGGCTTGGGCAACAGGCGGCTCAAGCTGGTCCACGCAAACGGGACGGCGCAGGTGGGCTTGTTCGGCAGCGAAGCCGGCTTGTGCCTCTACAGTTTCGTGTTTCCCCGGTTCGAGGAGATGCTGGCTGCGCTGACGCGGACGGAGACGGGGCAGGTGATTGGGCTGGATCTGTAGTCCCGGCGTGGTCTCCGCCAAGCGGTCCGGAATCCTCGCGGCGTCGGCTCTCTTTTTCCGCGACCAGGACAAAATCGTCTCAGGCGGCGAGCGGATCGGTCCGATGAACTGCTACGATGTTTGGTCTGAAACGGGCGACGTATGTGGCGGCCGGATTGCTGTGGGTAGCCGGCCTGGTGGCGGGATACCACCAGTTGCTGGCCTTTTCCCAGAAACCGGGCGCGGCGGGCGCGGCTTCCGATGTTCTGCTGGCGGAGCTGCGCCCTTGGCGCGCACCGGGCCGGGCCCTCGTGCTCGTGGCGCTGCATCCGCGTTGCTCGTGCTCCTCGGCCACGGCGGACGAGCTGGCCGATCTGCTGGGCTGGACGCCCGAGGCGTTCGATCTGGCGGTGCTGAATTTCGTGCCCGAGCAGGGCGCCCAGGATTGGCCGGAGCCCAAGGCACCGGGCCCCTTGGCGCGGTTCCATCCCCGCATCGTGGCCGATCCCGACGGGCGTTTGGCGGAACGGCTCGGGGCCCGCACCTCGGGCCATGTGCTGGTGTATGACACCGCGGACCGGCTGGTCTTTTCCGGTGGGGTGACGCCGGGACGGGGGCATCGCGGCGAGACCGCCGGCCAGGGGACGCTGCGGGATTTCCTCGCCGGCAAAGACCGGTCCCGGGCGGCCACCGCCGCCCCGGTGTTCGGCTGCGCCATCCAGGATGCGGAGAACCCTTCCCGGCCATGAGCTCCGCGCCATCCAGCCAGCACGCCGCGTTCTGGGACCGGACCGGGACGCAGGCCATCACCGGGACTTCGGCCGAGGAGCTGTTCCGCGCGTTCGAGCACCGGGTCGCGCGCCGGGCCGACCGGCTCTTCGCCGTGCTGCTGGCGGTGCAATGGCTGCTGGCCATCGCGTTCGCGCTGTGGGTTTCGCCCCGCGCATGGTCCGGCGCTTCGAGCACGGTGCATCCGCATCTGGTCGCGGCGCTGACGCTGGGGACGGGGCTGTGCGCGTTCCCGCTGCTGCTGATCTGGCGGATGCCCGGCGAGGTGCTGACGCGCCATGTGGTGGCGGCGGCGCAACTGGGCTTCTCCAGCCTGCTGATCCATTTGAGCGGCGGCCGGATCGAGACGCATTTCCATGTCTTCGGCTCGCTCGCCTTCCTCGTTCTCTACCGCGACTGGCGGATCATCCCGACGGCCACGGCGGTGGTGGCGGTGGACCACCTGCTGCGCGGGCTGTGGTTTCCGGAGTCGGTCTATGGCGTGGCCTACGCCTCGGTCTGGCGCACGGTGGAACACGCGGCGTGGGTGGTCTTCGAGGACATCGTGCTGATCCGGGCCTGCGTGATGTCGCGGCGCGAGATGCGCGAGATCTGCGAGCACCAGCACGAGCGCCAAGCGCTCATGGCCGATCTGGAGAACCGCGTGCGGGAACGGACGCGCGACCTGGAATCGCAGATCGCCGAGCGCCGCCGCGCCGAAGAGGATCTGCGGCTGAGCGAGGAGCGGCACCGGAACCTGGTGAACAACGCGCCCATCGGCATCTTCCAGACCACGCCCTCGGGCGAGATCCTCGTGGTGAACCCGCACCTGGTCGCGATGCTGGGCCAGACGGGCGAGGAGGAAACGCGCCGCCTGAACCTGGCCACCGACGTGTGGGCCGATCCGGGGGACCGGCAGCGGTTCTGGCAGAGGATGACCGAGGACGGGCATGTGCGCGGATTCGAGTCCCGCCTGAAGCGCCGCGACGGATCGATCATCCATGTGGTGCAGAACGCGCGCCTGATCCGCGACGCGGCCACCGGCCAGGTGGTCTGCTGCGAGGGCACGGTCGAGGACATTTCCCACCGCCACGAGGCCGACCGCAAGCTGCGCGAACTGAACGACCAGCTCATCCGCGCCTCCCGCGAGGCCGGCATGGCGGAGGTCGCGACCGGCGTGCTGCACAACGTCGGCAACGTGCTGAACAGCGTGAACATCGCCGCCAGCGAGGTGAAGGAGCGCCTGACCAAGTCCCGCCTGCCGCACCTGCGCCGCTCGGCCGATCTGCTGAAGAGCCACGCGGGCGATCTGCCGAGGTTCTTCTCCGACGACCCAAAGGCGCGGGTGTTGCCGTCCTTCCTGGGCCAGCTCTCCGACCATTTGGAAGAGGAGAACCTGGTGCTGCGCGGCGAGATGGACACGCTCGCGACGAACGTCGAGCACATCAAACAGATCGTCGCCATGCAGCAGGGCTACGCGAAGGTCTTCGGCATGGCCGAGCCCTTGTCCGCCGCGGGTCTGATGGACGACGCCCTCAAGCTGGCCGAAGCCGGGCTGAACCGCCACCACATCGAGGTGGTGCGCGACTACGAGCCGGTGCCGGACATCGTGGCCGACCGCCACCGCGTGCTCCAGGTGCTGGTGAACATCGTCCGCAACGCCAAGCAGGCGACGCTCGCGGTGGAGCGGCCGGACAAGCGCATCCGCGTTTCGATCCGCCGCCTGGACGGCGACCGCGTGGGCATCGAGGTCGCCGACAACGGCGTGGGCATTTCGGCGGAGAACCTGGCGAAGATCTTCCAGCACGGTTTCACCACGAAGAAGGAAGGCCACGGTTTCGGCCTCCACACCAGCGTCCTGGCCGCCCGCGAGATGAAGGGCGACCTGCGCGTCCACAGCGACGGTCCCGGGCAGGGGGCCGTCTTCACCCTCGAGCTGCCCGTGGCATCCCCATCCGTTCCCGCCGCATGAACCCGTCCGCCCCCGCCATGAACCGCCGCATCCTCGTCATCGACGACAATCCGGCGATCCACGAGGACTTCCGCAAGATCCTGCTCCCCGGCACCAACACCGCTTCGGAGCTGGACGCCGCCGCCGCCGCTCTGTTCGGCGACGACGCGGCCCACGCACCGATGGCCGACCTCCCGACGATGGAGTTCGAGATCGCCTCCGCGCATCAGGGCGAGGAGGCGCTGGAAAAGGTCCGCGCCGCGCTCCAGGCGAAGCGGCCCTTCGCGATGGCCTTCGTGGACATGCGGATGCCGCCCGGCTGGGACGGCATGACCACGATCCAAAAGCTGTGGGAGGCCGATCCGCAGATGGAGATGGTCATCTGCACGGCCTACTCGGACCGGAGCTGGGACGAGATCCAGCGGGCCCTGGGCACCCGCGACCGTTGGCTGGTGCTGAAGAAACCCTTCGACAAGATCGAGGTGGTCCAGATGGCGCACGCCTTGACGGAGAAGTGGAACCTGGCGCGCCTGGCGGACTCGCGCACCGAGGCGCTGGAAGGGCTGATCCGCGCGCGCACCCACGAGCTGGTGCGCTCGAACCAGGTGAAGAGCGAGTTCCTCTCCAACGTGAGCCACGAGCTGCTCACGCCGATCAACGGCATCTACGGCTTCATCGAGCTGCTGAAGGACACGCCGCTGGACGAGGAGCAGCGCGAGTTCGTCACCGGCGCGGGCGACTGCACGCAGGGGCTCCTGCGGCTCGTGTCGCAGGTGCTGGACTTCAACCGCAGCGAGACCGGCGAGCTGAAGGTGGAGGAGACCGAGTTCGATCCGCTGGCCCTGCTCGACGACGTCCTGCGGGAGAAGTCCCCGGCCGCGAAGGCCAAGGGGCTCGACCTCCGCGTCGCTCCCGGACCGCTGCCGGTGAACTGCTGGCACGGACCGGCGACGCTGATCCGCAAGACCCTGGCCCCGCTGGTGGACAACGCGGTGAAGTTCACCCCGCAGGGTTCGGTCACGCTCCGCGCCGGGACATGGCGCGAAGGATTGGAGTTCCGCGTCGAGGACACGGGCATCGGTCTGAGCGCCGAGCAGAAGGAGTGGATCAAGATCTCCTTCGCCCAGGTGGACGGCGCGATGAACCGCTCGAACACGGGGATTGGGCTGGG
>CBFGQE010000234.1:0-5398 GCA_965650815.1 uncultured bacterium | reverse complement strand
TCGCCGCCCAGCGGATGCTCGCCCAGTTCCCGCCCCACGCCGTGCTCTTCGACCCTTGCTCCATCATCCGCAATCCCGAGATGTGGACCCTCTCGCTCTTTGAAAAGCTCTTCCGTCGACTTGATCCGGCTCGCCCGTGTTCGCTCTCCACCTACTCCCGGTCGACCATGATCCGCGTGACGCTGCTCTTGGCGGGCTTCCATGTGGGTGTGGGCGAACCGACCGGGTTGAAGGAAGAAACCACCGTGGCGGCGAGCGCTCCCTCGCTGCTGGCCCGTCCCCTGCCCTTGAAATGGCTGACCCGAGTCCGGCTCTCCGGCGCGGCCGAACCCATGATCGAACCCGTCTATCGCCAAACCGCCCTGAGCGCCGACCACTGGATTCGTCTTCTGGCCCATCCGCAGTTCAACCATTGAGCCGGGCAGAATCTCACCGCCTCAGTTTGTCGCGGGAAAAGACTTGGCACCGATGGACGCGACGGGTTTATTGGCCGCCCGGCTGTCCGATGGTGTAATGGTAGCACAGAGCTCTTTGGAGGCTTTAGTCATGGTTCGAATCCATGTCGGACAACCACTCCTCCCGGGCCTGTTTTCTACGCCGTTTCTTCCGGCTCACGCATGACCTCGTCCAGATGCTGACGTTCCTTGAGGAAGAGATAGACCACCCCGCCAACCAAGCTCCACGTCAGGCTACCGGCATAGGCCAAGAGCGACAACGCGAGCGAAAGCTTCGCCGACGCCGCGATCAGCGGAATCCCCAGCAACGTCACGAAGAGATTCTCCCGCACCCCGAGCCCGCTGGGCGTGATCGGCAAGGCCGCGATGCAGATCACCATCGGCACCATCATCGAGAGCACGCCGGGCGCGATCTCCAATCCCAGCCCCCGGGCCAAGGTGAGAAACTGCACGACGCAGGCCGCGTTCAGCAGCATCGAGATGCCCAACGACTTGACCAAGAAAAGCCGATCCCGGCCGAAGTTCCGGCACGCATCCAGCGAGCGCTCCAGGGCTTCGCCTTTCGGCACTTTGCGCAACCACTTTCGCGCAGAAGGCAGCTGCTTGGACAATCCGCTCCAAAACGCCACCCCGAGAAACGCGCTGCCCGCTGCCAACATCATCAGGATCACCCCACAGACCGCTTCCAACCGGTCGTCGCTCCGGATCAAGGCGACATTCGGCAACATCATTAACCCGGCGAAAAGCAGCATGGCCCACAGGCCCACTAGCCGATCCACAAAGACTGTGACCACCGCCTCGGTCTTCTGGTGCTTCGTTTCCCGCGCCGCGTAGAGGGCCTTGACCAGATCGCCGCCGCTAGACCCCAGGAGGAAGGAGTTGAAGAAATGGGCCACGAGCGTAATGCCCGCTGCTCGTCCGAAACCCAACCGAATCCCTTGCTGCGCCAGCACCATCCGCCAGCGCACCACCCCGAGCACAATCGTCAGCCCCATCCAAAACAGCGACACGGCGAAAACCTGCGGCGGGATTGTCTGGAAGGTTTCCCAGAGTTCACCCGGCCCTTCCGTCCACGCCAGCCGCCACTGCTCGGTTCGGGCCAGTTTGCTCCAGTCCAAGCCTGAAGCCTTGGCGACCTCCTCCCCTTCTTTCAGGAAAATGCTGTGGAAGATCCACGCCAACAGCAGGACGCAAATGACCAAGCGCCCAGCCAACCCGATCCATGGCCGCTTCGGCTTCACTCACCCCACAGTTGGCGGATGTGGTTCGCCCCCGCCAACACGTCGTCGGGCGAAAGACTGGGGCTGAACTCGAAGACCTTGATGTGATCGGGCCGGACCAAGGGCGTGATCGCGTCCCAATTGATGCAGCCCCGCCCCGGCGGGCGATGGTCGCGCCCGGGAAACTCCACGTCATGGATATGGAACCCGGCCAACCGGTCGATCAGCCCTTGGAGGTGGAAATTGTGGTCGATCAGGCCGATGTGCTCCTTGATCTGGGCGTGCCCCGTGTCGTGCCAATACTTCACGACCTCGGGCGGGCCAACATCCAGCATGTCGGTGAAATCGTTCTCGAACGGGATTTCCTCGCAGGCCTCGCGGTTCTCGATCCCGAGCATGATCCCGGCTTCACCCGCCTTCTCGGCCAAGCGCCGGAGCATGTCGCAGGCGAGATCCCAATGTTCCGCCTTCTTGTCCTCGCGCTTCTCGAACATCTCGCTGAACAGCTTCTCGTATTTGGACGACTCCCGTTTCCCGTCGCCAACCAGGTCCACGAGTCTGTCGGTGTATTCCTTCATCTCGATGGCCCCCATGTGGAGCACGACGAGACGGGCCCCGACCCGCTGGGCCAACTCGATGGTCTTGAGGGAATGTTTGTAGGCGCTTTCCCGTTCACGCGGGTCCAGCGCGGTGAACTTGAAGATGTTCGGCGCGGCGTAGTTCACCCCCATCGGAAGCGGGCAGAAATTGTGCAGGGTGGAGATGCGGATCTCCCCGGCATCGACGGCTTCCAAAATGCCCGGCAGCAAGCTGATGCGGATGCCGTGGCTCAGTTCGGCATACTCGAACCCCAGATCCTTGATCTCGTTCAGCATCGCCCGGCCGTCTTGATGGCGGTGCGAATTCCAGCAGGTGGACAACGAATACATTGGCTTGGTCTTTTCCGACCCCGGTCGGGGTCTCCATGGGCGGAACTCATTTGCCCGACGGCGATTCGGCGGTTGTCGGGCAAAGAAAACGCCGGATGCGGCGAGAACACCACATCCGGCGGCAAAGGATCAAAGCGATTCGCTTACTGGTCCGCGTAGCGGGCGGCCAGCATGGCGCTGAAGCGGGCGACCTTCATCTTACGACGGCGGCGTTCGCTCGGCTTCTCGTAATGACGATGGCTGCGGACTTCGCGAAGCGTGCCTTCGCGGTCCACCTTCTTCTTCAGGCGGCGCAGGGCCTTGTCAACGGGTTCGCCTTTTTTGAGCTTAATCTCAGTCATGTCATGTCACTCCTTCCTGGGACTCGCCGCCGGTTTTCACCGTCGGCCTCCGAGTCGGGGAGGGCGAGAGTAGGGAAAGAAAGGGTCGTGTCAACGCGGGTTCTTTGAAACAGCCAATAAAATCAGGCTTCGCTTCTCTGCCGGCATTCCGGGGCACCACGAATGGGGAGGTCCCTCCCCAGGTCAGACACCGCACTTCCTGAAAACTCTTTAACGATGCAGGCGATCAAATTTGGCTCAATCGCTTCTTGGGGGCGTCAAAAAGCATGGCGTGAGCTTCTTCGAGGATGCCGGGGATGCGTTCGGCGAAGGGGCTGCCGCGCAAGGTCTCCTTCAACCGGGCGCGATCCAGCTTGGCCACGGTCTCGCCGGGGAACCAATGGTCGGCTTGGCCCAGCAGGTTGTAGCGCATCTTGCCCCAGCCGACCAAATCCAGCGCCTTGGCGTAGGTCCAGAGCCGGAGGATTTCGGTGATGTTCGTCTCGCCCGGCACATCGACGTATTCCGGCAATCCCTCGGACCAACGCTCGCACCAATCCTTCCCCAGCTCGCGTTCCATTTCGCCGCGAAGCCTCGCCTCAATCGGAGCAATGGTTTCCGCGATGCGCTCATACCACCGGAGTCCGGCGACGTGTTCGTCGAAATCCGTCGGGCGAGCCGCGCCCAGGCTGAGCGTGTGAACCTCCGGACGCGCCAGGCAGTAGAGGTCGTTGAACTGCATCGGCGTCAGCGGCACGCAGAGATCGCGCAGGCGCTGGGGCGGTTCGTAGAGCTTCCCGCCCTTGTCGTTCGGGCTGATGATGAAGACGCCCATGTCTCGCTTCCGCGCGGCCACCACGGACGACCAGTTGAGATCGTTCACGAAATACCAGTGGAGGTTCACGTAGGCGAACTCCCCGGTCTCCACCGTCTCCAGAATCACATCCGGAGTGGCGTGGGTGGAAAATCCGATGTGCCGAACACGCCCTTGGGCTTGGAGCCTTCGGGCAGCGTCCAAGCAACCGCCCTTCCGCACCGACCAACCCAGCAGTTCGCGGTTGTTGATGCCGTGCAGGGACAAGAGGTCCACATGGCCGAGCCGCAGATACTTCATGCTCGTCTCGAACTCGCGGAGGAAATCGTCCGGATTGGCGAACGGCGGCACCTTGGTCTGCACAATCAGCTTCTCGCGCGGGAACTGCGCCAATACCGGCCCGAGCTGCATCTCCGACGAGCCGTAGTGCCGCGCGGTCTCGATGTGGTGGATGCCAAGTTCGACCGCGCGATGGATGCAGGCTTCGAGGTTGGCCTGGTTCTCGGCGGGCACTTCGGACGGATCGACGTCCTGCCACTTGTATTGGTAGCGCATCCCGCCACAGGAAAAGACGGGGATCTGGAGCTCGGTTTTGCCGAAGCGGCGGTAGTTCATGGGCGTGATCTATGGCACGCCCCCGCGCACCGGGCAACGGGCGCGCAACTTCGGCGTTCGGAGTTGGGCGTTGAATGTTCGATGTTCAGAAACTCCGAACGCTGAACGCCCAACGTCGAACCCCGAATCGGCCGAGTAACCGCCCATTCCTCCCTCGCGTCCTCTCCCCGGACCCGCTCAACTCCCATCCACCATGAAACGCCTCCTCCTGCTCCTCCCGCTCGCGCTCTGCCTCGCGTTCAATGCCGCTGCCCAGGATTGGGCCAAGGCCCGCATCGAGAAATCCCCGCGCCATCACGAATGGGTCAAGGTGAAGGCCGGCGATCAGGAAGTGAATTGCTCCATCGCCTTTCCCGAGGTGAAGGAAAAGGCCACTGCCGTCATCGTCATCCACGAGATCTTTGGCCTGACGGATTGGGTCCGCAGCGTCACCGATCAACTCGCCGAAGCCGGCTACATCGCCATCGCCCCCGACTTCCTCTCCGGCATGGCCACCAACGGCGGCGGCTCGGCCGAGTTGGGCAACGACGGAGCCCGCCGGGCCATCGGCAACCTGAAACCCGAGCAGATCACGGCCTACCTCGACGCCGTTGTCGCGCATGTCGCCAAGCTCCCCGCGTGCAACGGCAAGGTCGTCGTCAGCGGCTTTTGCTGGGGCGGTTCCCAGACCTTTCGCTACGCGACCCATTCCAAGGACATCAAGGCCGCCTTCGTCTTCTACGGCTCCGGTCCCGATGACGAAGCTGCCATCGCAAAGATCGCCGCACCGGTCCACGGCTTCTACGGCGGCAACGACGCCCGGGTGAACACCACCATCCCCAAGTCCACCGAGCTGATGAAGAAGACCGGCAAGACTTTCGAGCCGGTGATCTACGACGGCGCCGGACACGGCTTCATGCGCTCCGGCGAAGACCCGGCGGGCAGCACGGAGAACAAGAAAGCCCGCGAAGAAGCGTGGGCGCGGTGGAAAGAAATCCTGAAGAAGATCTGAACTGAACACCGAAGACCGACTCGATCACCGGTCGGTCTTCGGCGCTTCGAAGTG
>CBFGQE010000233.1:0-5410 GCA_965650815.1 uncultured bacterium | reverse complement strand
CCATGTCCGAAGTTTTCCGCCATCCGCACCGCGTCACCTACGCCCACTGCACCGTGGGCAACCACGTCTATTACGGCCGCTATCTCGACATCCTCGAAGAGGCCCGCGGGGAGTTTTTCCGGTCGCTGGGCGTGCCGTTCCTCCAGCTCCAGGAGGCGGACATCATCTTCCCCGTCATCGAGGCGAACCTTCGCTACAAGGGCATGGCGCGTTACGACGACCTGCTGACGGTCGAGGTCTGGCTGACGGAGGCCGCGAAGGTGCGGCTCAACTTCGCCTATCGGGTGGTCTGCGGCGACAAGCTGCTGCTGGAGGGCGCGACCTCCCACGTCTGCACCGGGATGAACGAAAAGCCGAAGCGCCTGCCCGAGGACCTGCTGGAAAAGCTGCGCCCGTATCTGGCGGCGACGGCGTAGGAGGTCGGAACCGTCGGGGAAGATTCACTTCTTGGGCTTCTTCGGCGGCCGGTTGCGGACCCAGTCCTTCAACTCGGCCATGTCCGGATCGTTCAGGGCCAAGGCGGTCAACTCGGCGTGGTTGGCGTGCTCGGCGGCGGCCTCATACCAGTGCTTGGCCTCGTCCAGCCGCTCCAGCTTGATGCAGTAGCAGGCGAGGTTGTAGCGGAGCGTCCACTGGTCGGGGAACTGGTCCAGGACGGCGGTGACGGACTGGTGGGCCTGCTCGTAACGGGCGAGCCAGAAGAGGGCGTTGCCCCGGTTGATCCAGCCCTGGGCCTCGGCAGGATGTGTCACGATCTGGCGCTCCGCCGCCGCGAGCGCCTCCTCGAAGCGCTTGGCCTGTGCGAACGCCATGAAGCGCAGCTCCTGGACGGCGGGATGGTCGCGCCGGCGGGGATCGATCTTCTCCAGTTCGGCGAGGGCCTCCATGGCATTGCCCAGCCCAAGCCAACCCTGTGCGGCGTTTACGTGGAAATGGTCCGGATACGACAGCCCTTCAGCCATGAGTCCGAACGGCTTACCGGCCGCTCCGCGAAAGATCAATCGCCGGTCGCGGAAAATTCCGAACCGCCACGGGTCCCCGACGACAGGAGACGGAATGCTCCGGGAAGGTCCGGCGATCTTCGCGTTACGACGCGGCGGCGGGCTGGGGCGTCGGCGCGGGCAGAAGGATCTCCGCGCCTTCCCGGGCCGCGTCCACTTCCATCGAGGAACCGGCCTTGGCCACCATGCGGCGGGCCTGGTCCACCATGTTGTCCACCCACGCGTCGTCGTGCGACGGGTCGTGGTGGAAGAGGAAGAGCTTCTTCACCCCGGCCTTCATCGCGAGATCGACGCCGTCCTCGAAGCAGGTGTGGCCCCAGCCGACGTGCTCGCTGTATTCCGCCGCGTCGTATTGCGCGTCGAGGATCAGCACGTCCGCCCCGGCGATGAAGTCGGCCACCTTCTGGTCCTTTTCCTCGGCGAAGGCGCGTTCCAGCTCCGAGCCGCCGAGCTGCTCGCGGAAACGGCGGAAGAGCTCCACGTCCGGCAGGTAGGCGACCGATCCGGCACTGGTGAAGAGCCGGTAGCCGGTGCAGACGCCGGGGTGGTTGAGGAACTCGGCCTGCACGCGGACGGGGCCGACGTTGAAGGCCATTTCACCGAGCTCGCGGATGTGGATGTGGCCCGGCATCTCCCGCATGCTGATGGGGAAGTAGGGGCTTTCCATCTGCGAGAGGAGCGTGCGCTCCAACCCGCTGCGCGCGCCTTCGAAGCCGAAGATCCGCACCTCGTTCTGCTGCTTGTAGGCGGGCAGGAAGAACGGGAACCCCTGGATGTGGTCCCAGTGGGTGTGGGTGATGAGAATGGTGAGCGCCAAGGGGCGGCCCTTGAATTCCTGGTCGAGCGCGATGCCGAGGTTGCGCAGGCCGGTGCCGGCATCCAGGACGATCAATTCCCCGTCGGCCCGGACCTCCACGCAGGAAGTGTTTCCGCCGTAGCCGATGGTCTTGCCGCCGGGCACGGGAATGGAGCCGCGCACGCCCCAAAAGCGGATCAAGGTGCCTTCCGGGCCGTCGGCTCCGAGCTGGTGCTGCGAAGCCGGGGGGCGGTGGTTCGCGATCAACCGGTCGAGCATCTGCGGCAGTTCGGCGAGTTCGAGCGGCTTGATGAAGTAGGCGTCGGCCCCGGCCTCGATGGCGGCCAATCGGTCCGAGGCGTAGCCGCTGCCGGTGGTCACGACGACCTTGGTCTGGGGCACGCGGGCGCGCTGTTCCTTGATGGAGCGGCAGAACTTGAAGCCGTTGCCCCGGGGCATGAGCAGGTCGCACAGCACCACGCCGGGCTTCTCGCGGAAGGTGATCTCCAACCCGGCCTCGCCGTCCTCCGCCAGGAGCACGCGCCAGCCGTGGGAGCCGAGCCACTCGCCCACCAGCTGGCGAAAGCCCGGATCGTCGTCGATTACCAGCACCGTCTTCATTTGAAACAGTATCGGCTTTGGAAGGTCGCCGGTAAGCCCGGAAGCCCCTTTTTTGGCCAGTGTTCGCCCGAGTGGATGCCCGACGCCGGAGCCGGGGTCACGAAAAAATCGGGAATTTCACCCTTGAGCCGCGCCCCACAAAGGCTAGGAGTTGCCCGGGAAAACCCCTCATCACATGACCAAACCATTCATCTCCACGCTCCGCTTCGGAATCGTCGCCGGAGCCGCCTTGGCAGCCCCGACCTTGGTCTTCGGCCAGTCCGCCCCGACCATCACGGAATCCGTGAAATGGGAGACCTCGGCCGCCGTCGGCTTCACCCTGACCAGCGGCAACAGCGACACGATGCAGGCCACGGCCGACATCACCACCAGCCGCAAGTGGGACAAGAACGAGGTCTCGCTCGGCGCCTCGCTGACCTACGGCGAGGACGACGGCAACAAGAACAACGATTCCCAGAGCATCTTCGCCCAATACAACCGCCTCCTCACCGGCAAGTGGTTCGCCTACGGCCGCGCCGACTGGATGCGCGACGCCATCGCGGACATCGACTACCGCATCACCCTCTCGCCCGGTATCGGCTATTACTTCTGGAAGGACGACAGCAAGGGCTTCCTCCGCGCCGAGGTCGGTCCCGGCTACGTCTTCGAACGGAAGGGCAGCGTGTCCGACGACTTCTTCACCGTCCGCGTCGCCGAACGCTTCGAATACAAGATCAGCGACACGGCCAAGATGTGGCAGTCCCTCGAATTCACCCCCGAAGTGGCCGACCTGGAAAACCACCAGCTCGTGGCCGAACTGGGCATCGACGTGACCATCGCCAAGAACCTCGGCCTGCGCGCCTACGTGCAGAACGTTTACAACAGCGAGCCCGCCGCCGGTCGCGAGAGCAACGACACCAAGCTCGTCACCGCCCTCTCCTACAAGTTCTGAGCCGGACAAAATCGCCCGCCTCACCGCGCCCGACGGCCCCGGCCTTCGGGCGTTTTCGTTTCGGCCGCACGCAAAGGACGCCAAGGGTAGGACAAAGGCACCCGTCGCCCTGCCACTCAGACCCGCCAGACATCTTCGCGCCGGGTCACCCGCCGCCAAAACTCCGCCTTGCCCGCCCGCCCGCCTTCCGGCTTCATCACCCGCAGTGAACCGTCGCCCGACCACCACGACCATTTAGCGTCCCTGGACGCTCCAAGGGACGCCAACGCCTCGCACTGAAAAGTCCGGGGCGTTTTTGTTTCCTGAAACCAACCACCAATGAACACGAATCCACACGAATACGTAACGGCCGCCGCCCAGGTCACGAGGCGGACTCCGTCCAGCCTTCGCCAATCGCCGCTCAGGAATTCGTGTTTCTTCGTGTCCATTCGTGGTTAACCCTCCCCCTATGTCCGACCAGCAACCGCCCGCCGCCCCGCAGCCGAACCCCGAGCGCAAGACCCTCGACGACCGCGCCAAGATGACCGAGCTGGAGCGCATCCGGCACTCCTGCGCCCACGTCCTCGCCACCGCCATCCTCCGCATCTGGCCCGACGCCCAGTTCGCCTACGGCCCGCCCGTCGAGAACGGCTTCTACTACGACGTCGAACTCGGGCATCGCATCTCCCCCGACGACTTCCCGCGCATCGAGGCCGAGATGAAGAAGGAGACCAAGGCCAACAACCCCTTCGAGAAGATCACCGTCACCCGCGAGCAGGCCATCGCCGACGCCCAGAGCGGCCGTCTCGGCGGATTGGCCGAGCGCCCCGGCAACGCCTCCAAGTTCAAGCTCGACCTGCTCAACAGCATTCCCGAGGGCGAGGCCATCTCCTACTTCAAGAACGGCGACTTCATCGACCTCTGCGCCGGGCCGCACGTCATGCGCACCGGCAACATCGGCGCCTTCAAGCTCACCCAGGTGGCCAGCGCCTACTACAAGGGCGACGAGAAGAACCCCCAGCTCCAGCGCATCTACGGCACCGCCTTCAAGAACAAGACGGAGATGGACGCCTACTTCACCATGCTGGAGGAGGCCAAGCGCCGCGACCACCGCAAGATCGGCCAGGAGATGGGCCTCTTCGCCATGGACGCGGAATACGTCGGCCCCGGCCTGCCGCTTTGGCTGCCCAAAGGCACGGTGCTGATCGAGGAACTGGAGAAGCTGGCCAAGGAAACCGAATTCGCCGCCGGCTACGTCCGCGTCCGCACGCCGCACCTCGCGCGGGAGAAGATGTATAAGACGTCAGGGCATTTGCCGTATTACGCGGAGTCGATGTTCCCGGCGATGGAGTTGTCGGAAAATGCTCCTTCGGCTGACAGCCAAGAAATCCTTAAAAAGAAAGAGCTAGCTGTCGGCCTTTTGGCGAACGCTGAAAAGGAAGTGGCGGCCCATCGCGCCGAAAACCGCGCCTTGGCGGAAACTGCGACGCTAACAGCGGAGGAACGGAGGAGCCGCCAAGAGGCGAGCGTCGAAGTGGAGTTCAAAGCTTCTCAGCTTCGAGACAAAATTTCGGAGTATGATCGCGAATTGGCAGCGAGGAATCCAATCGACCGCTATTACCTCAAGGCCATGAACTGCCCGCACCACCACCGCATCTTCGCGGCGGAACCGCGCAGTTACCGCGACCTCCCGCTCCGCCTCGCCGAATACGGCACCTGCTACCGCTACGAGCAGTCCGGCGAGCTCTTCGGCCTCATGCGCGTCCGTTCCATGCAGATGAACGACGCCCACCTCTACTGCACCGCCGAGCAGTTCGCCGCCGAGTTCCGCGCCGTGAACGACATGTATCTGAAATACTTCAAGGTCTTCGGCCTCGGGAAGTATCGCATGCGCTTCAGCACCCACGATCCCGCCAAGCTCGGCCAGAAGTTCGTCAACGAACCCGAGCTCTGGAAGCAGACCGAGGACATGGTCCGCAACGTCCTCAACGAATCCGGCATCGACTACGTGGAAGTGCCGAACGAAGCCGCCTTCTACGGCCCCAAGATCGACGTCCAGGTCTGGAGCGCCATCGGCCGCGA
>CBFGQE010000232.1:0-5421 GCA_965650815.1 uncultured bacterium | reverse complement strand
TGGGGACGCCGGCGCAGTTGGTGGAACTGGTGGCGCGCGGCGTGGACATGTTCGACTGCGTCTTGCCGACGCGGGTGGCGCGGAACGGCACGGCCTTCACGCGGCAGGGGACCTTCGCGATCAAGGGCGGCGCGGTGAAGATGGACTTCGATCCGATCGAGAAGGGCTGCACCTGCTTCGCGTGCCGGCACCACACGCGGGCCTACATCCGGCATCTGCTGAACGTGAACGAGATTCTCGGGTTGCGGCTGGTCAGCATCCACAACAGCCACATGTATCTGGAGCTGATGAAGGACATCCGCGCGCATCTGGACGCGGGGACGTTCGGAGAATTCCGCAAGGAGTTCATCGCGAACTACCGGCCGACGCGGAAGGTGCTGGATGCGCGACAGGTGGCGGCGTTGGCGAAGGAGTAGGCGATCAGGTCGTCCGCGCCGGTGCCGGTCGGCCGATGGTCTGGCCCGTGACGTGGTGGAGCGGGATGTGGACCGAGTCGCGGCAGACGCGGCCGCTTTGCACGAGGTCCAGCACCCGTTGGGCGATCGCCTTGGACATCTGCCGGGTGTCCGGTTCGTAGTGGTGGAGGGAGGGGGAGAGACGGGCGAGCCAGGTGTCGTTCGCCAAGGAGACCAGCGAGAGATCCCCCGGCACGCGGATGCCGCGATGGACCAGCCACGAGTAGATGGAGAGCAGCATGTTCGTGGAGGTGCAGACCAGCGCCGTGGGCCGCTGCGGGCGGTTCCACGCCTGTTCCATGGCCTGCACGACCGTTTCCGGCTCGGTGCCGCAACGGATGGGAACCAGCACCGCTTGATCGGGGAACGCCGCCAAGGCCCGTTTCAAGCCGGCGCGGGCGGCGTCGGTGCCGGGGGACGGTTCGGATTTTTCGACGAAGCCCACGTTCCAATGGCCGGCGCGCATCAATTGCAGTCCGGCATGGAAGGCGGCCGAGCCCCAGTCGCTGCCGACGAACGGGAGGTTCACTCCCGGGAACGGCAGCCCGTAGATCAACGTGGGAAGCCCGCTCTGGGCGAACCAGCGTTGGATCGGCTCGGTGGTCTTGTTCAAGATCCAGGCGGAGGAAGGATGGGAGCGGACGAGGCGTTCCAGCGCCTTGGCCGGCGTGCGCAGGTGGAAGATCCGGGGCGAGACGAACCGCAGGCGCACGCCCAAGCGGGAAAGGTCGCGTTCCGTGTCCTCGAGTTCGAGCAGGGTGACGCGGGTGGAGACCGGGTTGGCATCCAGGAGGGTGACGGGCAGTCCGGCGGCGGTGGCGCTCGATTCCGTGGGCAGTCGGCCCGGGGCGGCCAGGACGCGGCGGTGCTGTCCCTTGGAGGAAACGCTCACCCAACCGTCGTCCTCCAGGATCTTGAGGGCGAGGCGCAGGGTGTCGCGGCCCACGCCGAGGCGGGCCTTGAGCTGGAGTTCGCCCGGGAGCACGTCGTTGAGCAGCCCCCGCGAGATCCACGCCTTGAGCGTGTTGGCGGTTTCGTGGATCAGGCTGGCGCGCTTGGGGAGCGGTTCCATAGAGGGGCACAACCTAGAGTGCGGGACATGCGGGGCTGCAATCCTTTTGGCGTTTCGGAGGGTGACATTGGGAAGACGGGAAAGGGGATTGGGCCGCTCGGCCGGGGTCGGGGCGGTGTCCGGCCCGGACGGAAACGGCCGAGAATCGGGGCGAAGAAAGGCCTTTTCGGGCCAAAGCGGGGCTTGCCAAAGCCGGGGGTGCCCCTAAAGGTTTGCGGCTCACTTTTTGAGCCTATGAATTTTTCCGACGTTGCAGGACTGATCGCGATGGCACCTCCCGCCCAGCCGGGACAGGCCGCGCCTCCCATGTGGACCTCGCTCTTGCCGCTCGTCCTGATGATCGTCGTCTTCTACTTCCTGCTGATCCGGCCCCAGCAGAAGAAGCAGAAGGAGCACGATAATCTGCTCAAGACCCTGCGTTCCGGCGACAAGGTCGTGACCAACGGCGGTCTCGTCGCCGTCATCACCACGGTCAAGGACACCTCCGTCATCATCCGCTGCAACGACTCCAAGCTGGAGATCCAGAAATCGGCCATCGCCCAGGTGACCGAGCGCGGCGCCGAAGGTTCCGCCGCCTGATCCGCCTGATCCTGTTCCTCCCCATTTCCCTCCGACCATGAACCGCAACAACAAGCTCCGCTGGATCATCGTCCTTCTCGTGACGGTCTGGGCGGTCTTCGAATTGACCCCGCCGACGCCCCGGAACCTGATCCAGGAGTTCCAGAGCCTGGCGTCCGCGACCGACGCGAACTTCAACGCCATCGTCACCCAGGCGCAGGCCATGCAGGCGACGAACGCGTCGAACCCGTTCGGCAACCTGCGGGCGGCCGTGGGCACGAACGACCTGCGGAAGTATTTCCCGGCGATCAACGTCGAGGGCGAAGAGGACCCCAACGCCAAGATTCTGAACCGTGTGCAGCGCAGCGCCGCCGGCCAGATCCGCCTCGGCCTCGATCTCCAGGGCGGCACGGAGTTCCTGCTCGCGCTGGGCACGAACCAGAACGCCGCCGCCGTGTCCGACGGCACGAACGCGATCCCGGCCGACCTCGAACAGCAGGAGCGCGTCCGCCAGTTGAGCCAGGCCATCGAGGTGCTGCGCAAGCGCGTGGACCGCTTCGGCGTGGCCGAGCCGGTCATCATCCCCGTGGGCAACGACCGCATCAGCGTCCAGTTGCCCGGACTGTCCGACGCCGACCGGCAGAGCGCGCGGCAGCAGATCGAGAAGGCGGCCTACCTGGAGTTCCGCCTCGTCCACAAGGACAGCGAGAAGCTCCTCCAGGAAGGCGTGGTCGAGCCCGGCTACGAAATCCTCTACGAATCGCGGCAGAACCCCGACGGCACCAAGTTCCGCTACCCCTACCTTGTCGAGAAGCAGCGCGCGGGCGGATTGGGCGGCAAGAACATCGTCCGGGCCAGCGTCTATGCCGAGCCGATGACCGGAAAGCCCGAGATCGGCTTCGTGATGGACACCGAGGGCGCGCTCGCCTTCGAGAAGGTGACCCGCGAGAACGTGGGCCGTCGCTTGGCCATCGTGCTCGACGGCGAGGTGGCTTCGGCCCCGAACATCAACGGCGTCATCCCCGGCGGCCGAGGCCAGATCACCGGCAATTACACTGACCAGGAAGCCCAGACCTTGGCCAACACCCTCCAGAATCCTCTGGAGACCCCGGTCAGCATCATCGCCCAGCGCGAGGTCAGCGCGACCCTCGGCAAAGACTCCGTGGCGAGCGGCATCCGGGCGGCGCTCTACGGCCTGCTCTTCGTGAGCGTCTTCATGCTGGCCTACTACCTGATGGCCGGTCTCGTGGCCAACGTGGCCCTGGTGCTCAACATCATCATCCTGCTCGGCGTGATGTGCTCCATCGACACCACGCTGACCATGCCCGGCATCGCGGGCATCGTCCTGACCATCGGCATGGCGGTGGACGCCAACGTGCTGATCTACGAGCGCATCCGCGAGGAGTTGGCGGCCGGCAAGTCGGTCCGGGGCGCCATTGCCGCCGGTTACGACCGCGCCTTCGGCACCATCTTCGACTCGAACGTCACCACGCTGATCTCGTCGGTCATCCTCATCCTGCTCGGCACCGGTCCGGTGAAGGGCTTCGGCGTCACCCTCGCCATCGGCGTGGCGGTCTCCATGTTCACCGCGCTGACGGTCACGCGGCTGCTCTTCGACTTTCTGGCCGACCGCGGCTGGCTCAAGACCCTGCCGATGCTCTCCCTGATCAAGGGGACGAACTTCGACTTCCTGAAATACGCCAAGCCCGCCTTCGCCGCCTCTTGGGCTCTGATCGTCGCCGGTGGCCTGTATGTGACCTACGAGGCCGTAACCGGCAAACACCAGCTCCTGGGCGTGGACTTCGCGGGCGGCGACACGGTGCTGATGGGCTTCAAGCAGAAGCCCGACCAGGACGGCAAGCAGGTCCGCGAGGTCGTCGAGGCCCTCAAGCTCGGCGATCCGAACGTCCAGTATCAGAGCTCCGTCACGGAGGGCGAGTTCCTGCGCATCGTCACTTCCTTCACCAACGGGCCGACGGCCGTGGCCGCGCTCCAGCAGAAGTTCCCCGAGTCGGAGCTCAAGGTCATCGGCATCGAGGCCATCGGACCCGCCGTCGGCAAGGAGATCACCCAGACCGCGATCCTGGCCACGATCCTCGCGCTCTTCGGCATCCTGGCCTATGTGGCCTTCCGCTACGACACGGCCTTCGCCGTGGCGGCCGTCGTGGCCATCGTCCACGACATCCTGATGACGATGTCCTGGTTCTTCCTCACCGACGGCCAGCTCAGCACGCCGATGGTGGCGGCGATCCTCACGATCATCGGCTTCTCCATCAACGACACGATCGTCATCTTCGACCGCATCCGGGAGGACCTGAAGCTGGGCGTGCCCGGCACCTTCAAGGACGTGATGAACAAGGCGCTGAACCAGACCCTGAGCCGCACGATCATCACCGCCGGCACGATCTTCATCGCCACCCTGTCGCTCTACCTCTTCGGCGGCGGCGTGATCAACGACTTCGCCTTCACCTTCCTGGTCGGCATTCTGACCGGCACCTATTCCTCCGTGTTCATCGCCTGCGCCCTGGTGCTCTGGTGGCACAAAGGACAGCGTCCGGACAAGATCACCTCCAGCGTGGCGGTCGTCTCGACGGTTCCCGGTTCTCCCGCCAAAGCCTGATCCCAGATGCCTGCACTGCTCGCCGAAATCTCCGTCATCCACTGGGCCGCCTTCGTGGCGGCCGTCCTCTTCTTCCTGGCGCTCGACCTGGGCGTTTTCCACCGGAAGGCGCACGTGGTCGGCTTCCGCGAGGCGCTGGCGTGGACCACCGTGTGGTTCACCACGGCGATGGTGTTCGCCTTCTTCATCGCCCCGCGCATGACCGACGACTGGACGTCGGTCCAGACCAAGGAGTTCATCACCGGCTACTTGGTCGAGCTGTCGCTGTCGATGGACAACGTGTTCGTCATCGCGATCATCTTCTCCTACTTCCGCGTCCCCCAGTCCTACCAGCACCGGGTGCTCTTCTGGGGCATCGTCGGCGCGCTGCTCATGCGCGGCGTGATGATCTGGCTGGGCGGAGAGCTCATCAACCGCTTCCACTGGATCCTCTACGTCTTCGGCGCGTTCCTGCTCTTCACCGGGCTGAAGATGCTCTTTGCCAAGGACGAGGGCGTGGAGCCGGAGAAGAACCCCGTGGTGCGGATGGCGCGGAAATACCTCCCCATCTCCAACCAGTTCGACGGGCAGAACTTCACCACGCTGATCAACGGCAAGAAGTTCTTCACGCCGCTCTTCCTCGTGCTGCTGATCGTGGAGACGACCGACCTGGTCTTCGCGCTGGACTCGATCCCGGCGATCTTCGGCATCACCAAGAACTCCTTCATCGTTTTCAC
>CBFGQE010000231.1:0-5432 GCA_965650815.1 uncultured bacterium | reverse complement strand
CAAATCCCATGCAAAGCAAGGCCACCACCGTCCGGCAGTATCTGGCGGAGCTTCCCGCCGAACGCCGCGCCGTCATCGAAGCCGTCCGCCAGACCGTGCTGCGCAGCCTCGACCCGGTCTATGAGGAGGGCATGCAGTATGGGATGATCGGCTACTACGTGCCGCACCGCGTCTATCCGCCCGGCTACCACTGCGATCCCAAGCAGCCGCTGGCCTTCGTCTGTCTCGCCGCGCAGAAGAACTACTTCTCCCTCTACCTCGGCTGCGTCTACGGCACCGAGGACGGCGAGGCGTGGTTCCGTGAAGCCTGGGCGAAAACCGGCAAGAAGCTCGACATGGGCAAGTCCTGCCTGCGTTTCCGCACGCTCGACGATCTCGCCCTTGACGTGGTGGCCGAAGCGATCCGCCGCGTGCCGGCCGAACAATACATCCGCCAATACGAGATGCTGCACCCGCAGCCCCGGAAGGGCTCCCCGAGAAAGGCCGTGAAGCCGGCCGCCCCAAAGACGCCCGCGAAGCGGACGGTCCGCAGGAAGGGTTAGCCTCCCGTCTTGGTGAAGAACGCGCGCTGCTTGTCGCTGATCGGCATCTGGAGCCGTTCCATTACCTTGAGCATGTCTTCCCAGACGCGGCGCTTTTCCTCGATGGACTGGTTCCGCAGCAGGTAGGCCGGATGGTAGGTGGGCATGACCGGGATGCCGCGAAAGGTCTGCCAGTTGCCGCGCAGGCGCATGATGCCGGTGAAGTTTCCGAGCAATCCCTCCACGGCCGTGCCGCCGAGGGCCACGATGGCCCTGGGCTGGATCAGGTCGATCTGCGCCAGCACGTAGGGCGAACAGGTCTTCATCTCCGCCAAGGTCGGCTTGCGGTTGCCGGTGGCCTGGCCCGGCGTGTCGGGGCGGCACTTGAGGATGTTGGCGATATAGACCTGCTCCCGCGAGAGGCCCATCGCCTGGATGATCTTGGTCAGGAGCTGGCCGGCCTTGCCGACGAACGGTTCTCCGGCCTTGTCCTCATCGGCTCCCGGCGCTTCGCCCACGAACATCACCTTGGCGTGGATGTCGCCGACGCCGAAGACCACCTGGGTGCGGGACGAGGCGAGGTTCGGGCACTTCTGGCAGACGAGGGCGCGTTCGCGGAGCTGGGCGATGGCGGCGGCCTTTTCCTCCGGAGACTGTGGCGCGGCGGAAGGGGGCGGGGACAACGGTTCGGGAGCCGGGGCGACAACCGGAGCCGGGCGGGGGGCCGGACTCTTCGGAGCCACAACCGCCGGGGGCATTGTCCGAGGCGCGGCGGCGGGAGCGGCTTTGGCCGCTGGCGCGGCCGAGGCGGCACCGGGACGTTGGGCCAGGGCGGCCAAGGTATCCGGCGCGATGCGCAAGTGGGTGACGCCCGAGTCCCGCAGGGATTCCAGATGATGGATTGTTCCGTCCAACAGCCTCAGATAAGCGTCGCGCACGGCTCGACCGTAGCAGCGGCCTCGGAGACCGGGGAAGAGCCGGGCGCTGGAAATCTTGGAGCTGTCGCGCTTTGGGCGGGCTGATTCCAGCGACGACGGCGGACAGTCTTTTTTTGGCCACCTTGGCGGATCTTGCCCCGGAAACGACACCGAAACGTCGGTTGAGAGCGCTGGCACGGAGGGTGCATCCTTCCTGCGCGACGGTCGGAAACGGTCGTCGATCCCACTGAAAACCTGGGAGCCGGGCGGCGTAAAAAACAAAAAAAACGCCTTCCAAAAAAGCAGTCCTCCATTGACCGCCCGGCTCCTTTTTCCCTCCCCCTCGGTTCGATCCCTTGCCCTCCTTGTCTTCACGGATTGAGACGGGCTTCGACAAACGGGCCGAGCTGATCGTTTAACGGTGATCGCGCTTCTTGTCGGCGGGTTCCATCGGCGCTTCTGCGCATGAGCCGTCTGGTGGGAGGAAAAGCGCCGGTTGGGGAACCGGCCTACAGACAGGAGATGGATGGCCTTCTATTCGGGGCCCAGGAACACCACTTCGACGGTTTCACCGGGCAGAGCCTCGAAGTCCTCCGGCACGGGAATGCGGATGGAGAGGCCCAGCTCGGGGTAGCGGGGATCGACCGTGCCCATGGGGTAGAGCGTGGCGTTCACGGGCTCCAAGTGGGAGGCGACGGATTCGATCATGGAACGGGCGAAGGCGCGGTTTCCCGAGCGGGCACGGAGCTCGACGCTCATGCCGGCCTCGACCTTGTGGCGGAAGGGTTGGCGGACGAAGGCGATGACGTGTTCCGCCCGGGCCGAAGCAACGGTCAGGATGGGCATTCCCACGGGAACGGTGCTGCCGGGGCGGAACTGGACGAGCCCGACCCTGCCGTCGCGGGGCGAGGTGAGCACAATGCGGCCCAGCTCGGTCTCGATCATCTTCACCTTGGTCTCGTAGAGATCGAGCATGCCGGAGGTGGCGTTGGCGAGGGAGGCGTCGGTGATGCTGTCGCGGACGGGGCGGGCCTGATCGACGGCCACCTTGCTGGCGGCGACGACGGTGGTCAGCTCCTCGATCTCCACCTTGCGGGCGTCGCGCACGGACCGGAGACGGTCCACTTCCTCCGAGGAAAGGATCTGGCTCTTGGCCAGGGCTTCGGCGCGGGAGAGTTCGGTTTCGGCCAACGCGGCTTCGACCCGGGCGACGGCGAGCTGGGCCTGGAAATCGAGGCTGTTGAGCCGGAGCCGTTCGAAATCGAGCATCATCTGCTGCTGGGGCCGGATGGCATCGAGGCTCTTGCGCAGGGCGTCTGCCTCGGCCCGGACGGCGGCCACGGTCGCTTCGAGCAGCTTGGGGTCGGTGGCGGTGACGATGGCGACGGGATCACCGGCCTTGACCGCCTGGTGCGGCTGGACAAGCACCTCGACGACGGTGACGGGCACGGGCGCGCCAATGGCGCTCATGTGGAGCTCGACCTGGCCGACGATGCCCTGGGGACCGAGCCGGTTGCGCCAGATGAAGACCGCGAGGAAGGCCACCACGCTGAAGACCAGCAGCGGGAGGATGCGGATCTTGAACTCCCTCCAGCGGAGATGGGCGGGCACCGGGATGCGTTCGAGAGGGGCCATGGATCAGAGTTCGGATTCGTCTTCCGCCTTGATGCTGGTCAGGCGGGCCACGCCGTTGAGGGCCTGCAGCTCGGTGGTGAGGTCCGTGACGCGCGAGGGGTCGCGCAGGAGGATGCGATACGAAAGGTCCGTGCCTTGGGAGGCCTCGTGGCTGCGCTGGCTGGCGAGATGGATCTGGAGGCCGTGGCGGTCGAGCAGGCGGAGCAGGTCGGACAGTTCCCCGAGCGGCCGGTCCCAGCGGATGTTCAGGATCACGTCGTAGCGGTGGCGGGAGCCGAAGTTGACGAACCAGAGGTAGAGCAGGATGCCGACGACGATGGCCGTGGCGATGACGGCGGTGGTGAACTTCTGCGTGCCGCAGGCCATGCCGACGACGATGGAGGAGAGCAGATACGAGGTGTCGAGCGTGTCCCGGAGGATGTTGCGGAAGCGGACGATGGCGAAGACGGCCATCAGGCCGAAGGCGGTGACGAGGTTGTTGGCCATGACCACCATGACCAGCGCGACGAGCACGGGCATGAGGGACAGGGCGTTCACGAACGACCGGCTGTAGGACAGGCCCGGATGCGTGACCATGTAAACGGCCCCCAGCAACTGCCCGGCGAGGAAAGCCAACATGCCGGCCAGCAGGACCGGCGGCAGCGCGGTGGGCATGGCGGCAACGTCGCCCTGCAGAAGCCAATTCATCGAATTCATGTCACGATCGAAGTGTCCGGGGAGCCCTCTCGCAGGCTGTTGAGCGCGGCGAGGCGGACTTCGCGGCGGGATTCGCCCGCGGGATCGAGCGCGACCGGGGAATCCGAGAAATGGTGCTCGCCCTTGAGCGCGACGCCGTCGGCGTATTTCGCCGCGCTGCACTGCATGAGGCCGAAGGCGCGGACCAGTTCACCCAGCCATTTCGGGAAGCGGCTGGTGAACTTGATCTCCAGCACGACCTTGTCGCCGAAGGGCATGACCGGGTCGTCCAGATCGGCGGTGAAGCGGGTGGTGAACTCCGGTGCCACGCGGACATCGCGGTCCATGGTCACCCGGAGGGAATTGTCCGAGGTGCTGATCCAGGCCTCCCGGAGATACGCCACGTGGGCGCGGGGCCGGGCGTCGTGCTTGACCATCAGGGCGTGGAAATTGTGGACGGCGGCGATGTGCTTGGGGTCCTTGGAGACGATCTGCGCGAGGTCCGGCTGCTGCCCGGCCAGGAACGCCTCGACGAACTCCCGCCGGATGCCGCCGCGCTGCTTCAGGATGGCGTCGTTCATCCGGCGCTTGATCTCGACGAACACCGGGGCGCCCGGGGCGTCCTCGTAGAAGCGCAGCCGCAGCTTGTAGCGGTTCTTGTTGCCGTTGATCGTGTGCCAGTAGGTGACGAGGTTCTTCGAGTCCAGATAGAGGCTGTGGACGGGATAGGAGAGCTTGGGTTTCCCGACGCCGAACTCGTCCAGCTCCAGGTAGCCGCCGACGAAGTCGCGGACCTCCAAGGCCACGGCCTCGGGGACGATGTATTTCAACTCCAGCCGTTGAAGCTGAATGTTGTCAGGCACACTCATTAAGTCTGAACGTCAGTGCTGCACCACATTCGGAGAAGCCGCATTGTTCACAAAATCGTCACCTTGCTGTCAAGGTGCTCCACGGGCACAGCAACGCACATGGCATTAAGAACGGAATACTGCGGGGAAGATTAAGCCAACGTGAAGGGGAACTGCAATGGACCGGCCGTCACAAAAGGATGACGCGGCCGGACCCGTCGGTCCGGCCGCGCGCGCGACCGTCACGGTTTGGCCACGCCAATGACCGCTTGGGCTACCCGTTTGCCCGCGTTGCCCGTGGGCTGGGACTTCAGGTCGTCCGGATCGGCATGGACGATGATGCCCCGGCCGATGAAGGAATCGGGCCCGGTGAAGGAAAGGTGCTTGTCCACGTAGTCCAGTTTGGCCTCGCCCTGGTCGTTCGCCACCAGGTTGCCGAGGTCGCCGGCGTGACGGGTGGCGTCGTGGGGGCCGCCGTGGTCGTGGCCGTGCGGGTTGAAGTGCCCGGCCGTGGCCATGCCGTCCTTCGCGGAGATGTCGCCCCACTGGTGGATGTGGAAGCCGTGGCCGCCGGGCGTGAGGCCCTTGACCTCGGCCACCACGCGGACACCGCCCTCCACTTTGGTGAACTTCACGGTTCCGCTGACCGAGTTGCCCTCGGTGGCCGACAGAACGGCGATGGCGGCGGTGATGGGTTCGGCGGCGCGGAGCACGGCCGGAGACAGGACCAGCGCCGCACCGAGCAGCACCGTGGGAACGAAGGACGAGCGGAAGAAAGAGCGTTTCATGACGTTGTGGCTGGCGTTTTTGGACAGCGCCCCGCGAAACCATTCCGC
>CBFGQE010000230.1:0-5434 GCA_965650815.1 uncultured bacterium | reverse complement strand
CGGTTGGGGCCGCCGCCGAGGATCATCACCTTCTTGGTGTTGGTCTTCGTCACCTCGTCGTCGCCGCGATCATAGGTGGAATAGTAGTAGGGCGTGTAGGCCTCGAACTCGGCCGCGCAGGTGTCCACGAGGCGGTAGCTGGGGACGAGTCCGATCCTCTTGCGCTCGGCGCGCACGGCGTCCTCCGTTTGGCCGGTCAAATGGGCGATCTGGCGGTCGGAAAATCCGAGGGATTTGGCTTTGGCGAGCTGTTCGGCGTTCATCGAAAATCGAAAGTCCCGAGAGTCAACCGGACGGGGCAGGGCGAGGCAAGCGGTGATTCGGTGACGAATGGGGGCGTTGGTTTCAGTTCTTCCTCCTCGTCCTCCTCTTCGTCCGCGTCCGCTGTTTGAAACTGACGAGGAGGAAGACGAGGACGAAGAGGATGAAAATCCGAACCCACCCCAAAATCCCCGCTTTTCGCAGAGCGAGCGCTTGCCATCCCCCGAACGGGGGAGCTAAATCCTGCGCCGTCCCGCAACTCATTCTGAACCGACGTATTATGGCCAAAACTTGCTATCATCCCAGCGTGGAAGGCGCGCAGCACGGCGCGAAATCCCTCGAACAGTTCCTCGACTATGCCAAGGCCGCCGGCGCGGCGGGCGTCCAGCCGAGCAACTACATGCTGAACGATGGCAAGGGCGGCTTCCGCAAGGCCAAGGAGATCAAGGCCGCCTTCGACGACCGTGGCATGAGCCTCGACGGCATCTCCGCGCACTGCCCGTTCTGGGTTCATACCAGTGCCTGGACCGGCACCAAATCCGGCAACCCCTTCATCGCGCCCGATGTCGCCAAGCTTTCCCCCGACAAGATCGAGGCGTGGCACGAGAAGTATCTGCTCAAGCTGATGGACCTCTCGGCGGATCTCGGCGTGAAGACCATGCCGATGTTCTGGGGCGTGGCTTTCGGCTGGGAACTGGCCACCGGCTATCCGTGGGGCTTCTGGAGCGGCGGCGGATTCGACCTGCTCAAGGAAGGCCAGGAACGCTTCGTCAAGAAGACGGCCAAGCTGCGCAAGCACGCCAATTCCCTCGGCCTCAAACTCTGCCACGAGATCCATCCCGGCACCGGCGCCTCCACGGCCGACGATTTCCTCATGCTGGTGGACATCTGCGACGGCGACGCCTCGCTCCAGGTGAACGCCGATCCGTCCCATTGCTGGGAAGGCGAGGACTGGGAGACCCGTTTCAACAAGGTGGCAAAGCACATCTACGCCTGCCACGTGAAGAACTTCGTCATCCGGCGCGGCTTCCCGCTCCGCGCGATGGAGCCGAACTGGACCAAGCGCGCCATGCAGTTCACCGACCTCGGCAGCGGCGACCTGAACATGCAGCGCTACGTGGAACTGCTCATCGCGGCCGGCTACCCGCAGCGCTACACCGAGCTGACCGGCAAGGCCACCGCGCCGCTGATCGTCGAAGCCGAGAGCGCCCACAAGGATCTCGATTATTGCAGCGCCGATGGCATCCGCTACGTGAAGGACAACCTGTGCTTCCCCGTGGCTGCCGGCAGCTTCGAGGAGGGCATGGGGGCGTAGGTGCCGGGCGAAGTCTCGAATCGATTACAAGGCGCGGCTCCGGCCGCGCCTTCTTTTTTGTTGGAGCATCGATAGCCACAATCCGGCATCCAGGATCAGGAATCCGGCATCGGTCCGCGAGAGCGCGGGCCGAATCAATTGATCGAAACCGACCCACTGAACGTCCGGTCTCCATGCCTGTTCTCATGGCTCAAGCGATTCGCTTCTTCGCCTTGGCGCTGTTCCTGACCGTTCCATTCACCGCTTCCGCCCAGCGGCAGATGGAGCGGCTGGATCGCGGGCTGGTCGTGTTGAAGACCACCGGCACCACGGCGTTCCTGAGCTGGCGGTTGCTGGGGGATGATCCGGAAGAAGCGGCCTTCAACGTCTATCGCTCGGTCAACGGCGATGCGCCCACTCGGCTGAACCCCGCGCCCATCGCCGACGTGACGTGGTTCGCGGACACGAACCTGCTTTCCGGCCAAACCGTGAACTACTTCATCCGGGCGGTGGTTTCAGGACGCGAATTGGAACCGGGAAGAGCATTCACCCTTTCGTCGAATGCACCCGTTCGCTCCTACCTTTCCATCCCGCTCCAGACCCCGACCGGCTACCGGCCGAACGACGCTTCCGTCGCCGATCTCGATGGCGATGGCCAATACGAGATCATCCTCCATCAGGCCGGTCGCGGTCGCGACAACAGCCAAGCGGGCCTGACCGATCCGCCGATCTTCCAGGCCTACCGGCTCGACGGCACGCTGCTTTGGACGATCCGTCTCGGCCGCAACATCCGCGAGGGCGCGCACTACACGCAGTTCATAGTCTATGACCTCGACGGCGACGGTCGCGCGGAGTTCGCCTGCAAGACGGCCGACGGCACCGTGGACGGGCAGGGGAAAGTGATCGGCGACGCCAACGCCGACTGGCGGGGCAAAGAAGGCCGGACCCTCGGCAAGGTTCTCTCCGGGCCAGAGTTTCTGACGATCTTCGACGGTCGCACCGGCGCCGCCTTGGCCACGACGAACTACGTTCCGGGCCGCGGCGAGGTCTCCGCCTGGGGCGACAGCTACGGCAATCGTTCGGATCGCTTCCTCGCCGCCCTGGCCTACCTCGACGGCAAACGGCCCAGCCTCGTGATGTGCCGGGGTTATTATACGCGCTCCGTGATCGTCGCGTGGGATTGGCGCGACGGGAAGCTGACCCAGCGCTGGGTCTTCGACAGCCACGACGGCCAACCGCAGAACCTCGCCTACGCCGGGCAGGGCAACCACAACCTGAGCGTGGCCGATGTCGATGCCGACGGCCGCGACGAGATCGTCTATGGCGCGATGGTCCTCGACGACGAAGGCACCGGGCTCCACACGACCGGCTTCGGCCACGGCGACGCGCTGCATGTTTCCGACCTCGACCCCACCCGGCCCGGTTTGGAGATCTTCGGCATCCAGGAACGCTTCGACGATGCGGGCTGCCATTTCCGCGACGCGAAGACGGGGGAAGTCCTGTGGAAGAAACCCTCCATCGCGGCCGGGGAAGACGGCGAAGGACCGGGACGCGGCGTGGCCTTCGACATCGACCCGCGCCATCCCGGCCACGAATGCTGGGTGGCCGGAGCGGGCATCCGGGGGCTCTTCAACTCCAAGGGAGAAGCCATCGCGGAACGTCCGCCGCGCTCGTGCAACTTCGCCGTGTGGTGGGACGGCGATTTGCTCCGCGAACTGCTGAACCGCAACGTCGTTTCCAAGTGGAACTGGACCAACGGCACCGAAACCGTGCTGCTGGAAGCCGAAGGCTGCACCTCGGTCAACGGCTCCAAGTCCACGCCCTCGTTGAGCGCCGACCTCTTCGGCGACTGGCGCGAGGAGATCGTGCTGCCGACCCGGGACGGAAAAGAGCTGCGCATCTTCACCACCACGATCCCGACGGAGCACAGGCTGGTGACGTTGATGCACGATCCGCAGTATCGCCTCTCCATCGCCTGGCAAAACGTGGCCTACAACCAGCCGCCACATCCCGGCTTCTTCCTCGGCCACGGCATGAAGCCGCCGGTGCGGCCCAAGCTGGAGTTTGTGCGCCCATCTCCGTAGCGGCGAACGGGAGTTCGCCGCCAATTTGCTGGACCCCAAGAAGCAGAAGATGGCGGAGAACTCCCTTTGGCCACCACCGCGCTCCGTCTTACTTCGCCGGGCTCTCCAGCTCTTCCCAACGCGCGTAGAGCTTCGCGATCTCGGCCTTCACCGCTTCCAATTGCGCGGTGACGGACGCCGCTTCGGCGGCGCGGGTGGCGTAGAACTGCGGATCGTTCAACAGCTTCTCCAGCTCGGTCGCATTCGCTTCCTTTTCGTAGATCGCGTCCTCCATGCCTTCCAGTTCGCGCTGTTCCTTGAAGCTCAGTTTGCGTGCCTTGGGTGCGGGCGCTGGCTTGGCTTCAACCGGAGCCGGTGCTGGCGCTGGCGTCGGTTTGTCGTAAGCGGCGGCCAAGGCCTTGGCCTGTTGCGTGCGTTCCTTCCGCTTCTCCAGATAGGCCGAGTAGTTGCCGAGCTGGAAATGGATGTCGCCGTCCTCGAAGGCCACGATCTGGTCGCAGATGCGGTCGAGGAAGTAGCGGTCGTGGCTGACGACCAGCACGCTGCCGTCGAAGTGGACCAGCGCCTCCTCCAGCATCCGCAGGCTGGGCAGGTCCAGGTCGTTGGTCGGTTCGTCGAGCACGAGGATGTTGCCGCCTCGCTTGAGCACCTTGGCCAGCATCAGGCGGGCGCGTTCGCCGCCGGACAGCTTGCCGATGACCTCGTTGACGCGGTTGTCGGTGAAGTTGTAGCGACGGAGATAGGATCGCACGCTCAGGCTCTGTCCGCCGAAGACGACCCACTCGTCCGAATCCGCGATCTCCTGCATGACCGTCTTCTTCGGATCGAGCTGCATCCGGGTCTGGTCGATGTAGTTGAAGACGACCTTTTTCCCGAGCACGACCTCGCCGCCGTCCGGATCGCGCTGCCCCATGCAGATGCGGAGCAGGGTGGTCTTGCCCACGCCGTTGCGGCCGACGATGCCGGTGCATTGGCCGGGTTTGAGGCTGAGGGTGAGATTGCGGAAGAGCCAACGGTCCTGACCGTCCTTCGTTACCTTGCCGCCGACCTTCGAGAGATCCACGCCGATGTTGCCCATCTCCGGCGCGGGCGGGATCAGCAGGTCCATCTCGCGCTCTTCCGGCGGGGCCTCCATGCCGGCAACGGCGTAATAGGTGTCCAGACGGAAGCGGGCCTTGGAGCGCTGCGCCCGCACACCGGCGCGGACCCACTCCAGCTCGGCCTTGAGGAAGCGTTGCCGCCGGCGTTCGGACTGTTCGGCGATCTGCTGGCGAATGGCCTTCGACTCCAGATACGCCGTGTAGTTGCCCGGATGGGAAAAGGCGCGGCCGTCGGCGATCTCGATGATCCGCGTGGCGATCACGTCGAGGAAGTAGCGGTCGTGGGTGACAAAGATGACCGCGCCGGGAAAGCCCTTGAGGAACTCCTCCAACCACCGGATTGATTCGGCGTCGAGATGGTTGGTCGGCTCGTCCAGCAGCAACAGATCGGGCTGGGAGGCCAAGGCCCGACAAAGCGCCACGCGGCGTTTTTCACCGCCGGAGAGAGGGCCCACCAAGGCGTCGAGCGGCGGAGCGTCGAGCGCGGTGGCCTCGGCCTTGATCCGGGAATCGAGGTCCCAACCGTCGGCGTGCTGGATCTTCTCCAGCAGATCGGCCATCTCCGCCTCCGAACCGTCGCCGGCTTCGTAGCGGCGCAGCCACTCGATCAAGTCGGCCGCTCCCGCCTCGATGTTCTGCTGCACGGTCTTGGTGCCATCGAGCTCGAACTCCTGCGGCAAATAGCCGACGCGCAG
>CBFGQE010000229.1:0-5472 GCA_965650815.1 uncultured bacterium | reverse complement strand
CGTCTCGACCATGAAGATCTCCTGGGACCAGCCGCACGAGGGCAACATGTTCGAGGTCCTCTGGCAGCGCCGCAGCATCGAGCGCGGCTGGAGAGCGTGCCCCCTGCGAGCCGAGCCTCCGTTGCTTCAGGCTTTGACGCGCATTTCGGTGTCGCCGGTGGACGCAGGGTGCAGGGCCAAGGCGATGGCGGCGTCGAGGCCGAGGGTGCGGCCTTCGGCGTGGGCGGCCGGGTATCGGCGGGCGTCGAATCCGGGAGAAACCGCGAGCACGGCGGCGGCGGCCGGGTGATCGATGGACTGGGCGAAGATTCCGACACGGTGGCGCTGGCTTTCGGCCGCTCCCCAGAGGCGGGCGGCGTCCTCGTAGCGGCCTTCGGCGAAGGCCAGCGCGGCAAAAGCCTCCAGGGGATAGAACGCGCCCCAGCGATTGCCGAGATCGTGGCCGACGCGGAAGCATTCCGAGAGGGATTGGCGGGCGAGGTCGAACCTTCCCAACGCCACGGCGTTCAAGCCCGCCGACCAGCAGGAGACGAGCGACTGCCAGACATCGCCGAGCTGGCGGCAGAGCATCAGGGCTTCCTCGTCGAAACGCAGGGCTACCTCGAAGCGGCGCTCGTGGGCGGCAAGGGCGGCCTGCACGTGGGCGACATGGGCCCGGACCCGGCGGCTGGCCAGGGTGTGGGCGATCTTCTCGGCTTCGGCCAGACGTTGCCGGGCGAGAACGAGATCGCCCCGGTCCATCGCCGCCAGGCCGAGGTCGGCCAACAGGTCGGCGGTGCCCTTGGCGTCGTCCAGTTCGCCGCAGATGGCCAGAGCCTCCTCGTTCCGGGCGACGCACTCGTCGATCTGGTCGGTGATCCACGCCCAGCGTCCCGCCACGGCCAAGGCCCGGGCCCGGATGCGGTCTCGGGGCGCCGCCTCGGCATGGGCCAGGAGCCGGGACAGGACTTCGCGCGATTCGGTGAAGAGCCCGCGCACCTCGATGAAGCGCTGGAGCGCCGTCAGCAGACGCAGTCCCTTGGCGATCTGGCCGGGGAGCTCCTCGGCGCTCTCGAGGGCGAAGCGGAGGTTCATCTCCTCCTGTTCGACGAGCCGAAGCCACTTCCTCTGTTCCGGACCGCGCAGCTCGGGGGCCGCCTCCTCGGCGAAGGCGAGGAAGTGGCCGAGATGCCGTTCTCGGAAGATCTGGTCCTCCCCGGCCGCCGCGAGCTTCTCGCGGCTGTAGTCCCAGATGGACTCCAGCATGAAGTAGCGCGTCAGCCCCTCGGCGGAGGTCTCCATCGTGAGGAGCGATTTGTCCACGAGCTGTGAAAGCAGATCGACGATCTCCGCTTTTTCCAGCCCGTGGCCGGTGCAGACGGCCTCGATTGCTTCCAGGCTGCGGCCCCGGGCGAAGACGGACAGGCGGCGAAGGAGCATCCGTTCCGCGTCGTTCAGCAACTCGTGGCTCCAGTCGATGAGCGCGCGCAGCGTCTTCTGGCGGGGCACTGCAGTTCGGCCGCCGGTTGTCAGCAGATGGAAGCGGTCGTCCAGACGCTCCACGATCTGTTCCAGCGTCAGCACCCGCACCCGCGCGGCGGCCAGCTCGATGGCGAGGGCGATGCCGTCGAGCCGCCAGCAGATCTGGGCCACGAGCGGCGTGTTCTCCTCGGTCAACCTGAACGGCGGATGCACCGCGGCGGCGCGTTCCGCGAAGAGCCGCACGGCTTCATAGCGGCCCAGTTCCGCGCCCGCGCCCGGACCCTTCGCCAGATCGCGCCAATGGTCCGGCAAGGAGAGCGGCGGCAGGGTCCAGGACCGTTCGCCGGGAATGCCGAGCGGTTCGCGGCTGCTGGCCAGGATGCGCAGGCGAGGACAACCGCGGAGCAGCGCTTCGGCCAACCGGGCGCAGCCCGCGACCACGTGCTCGCAGTTGTCGAACACGAGGAGCGCCCGTTTGTCCCGGAGGAAAGTCGCCAGCGCCGCCGTCAAGGAACGGCCCGATTCGGGCCGCACTTCCAGGGTTCCCGCGACCGTTTCCTCCACCCGGTCCGAGTCCGCGATGGTGGCGAACTCGACGAACCAGACGCCGTCCGGAAACGTGTCGAACAGCTCGGCCGCGACCTGGAGCGACAGCCGCGTTTTCCCCGTGCCGCCCATGCCGGTCAACGTCAGCAGCCGCGCGCCGCCGAGCATCCGCTTCACCTCTTCCATCTCGCGCTCGCGGCCGATGAAGCTGGTGATCTGGAGCGGCAGATTGTTCGGCACGCTTTCCAGCGAACGCAGCGCCGGGAACTGCGACGGGAAGTCGTGGGCCGCGATCTGGAACAGGTGTTCGGGCCGGGCGAGATCGCGCAGGCGATGTTCGCCCAACGCCCGGAGTTGCACGCCCGGCGGGAGGAAATCCCGGACCAGCTCCTCCGTCGGCAGCGACAACAGCACCTGGCCGCCATGCGCCGAGGAAAGAATGCGGCTGACGCGGTTCAACGCCGGGCCGAAGTAGTCCCCGTCCCGCTGCTCGGCCGTGCCGGTGTGGAGCGCCATGCGGACCTTGATCGGTTCGATCCCGGCCCATTCCGCCCGGTGCAGCGCGCGCTGCGCCTCCACGGCCCCGATCAACGCGCCCTGCGGCGTGTCGAAGGCCACGCAAAAGGCGTCGCCGATGGTCTTGAAGACGAAGCCGCCCTGGGCCTCGAACGCCGCGCGCAGCAGCCGGTCATGCAGCCCCAGCGCGACGCGCATCGCCTCGGGCTGCTGCTCCCATTTGCGCGTGCTGCCTTCGATGTCGCTGAAGAGAAACGTGATGGTTCCAGAGGGACGATCCGACACGGCGGCGAGACTGGCGGCAGCGGGACGGGTTGGCAACCGGGCGCATCGAGTTCCGGTCCGATGCGCGGGACCGGGCTCAAGGCCCGTGGCGGGCGGATGGTTCAGCCGGGTTGTCCGGCGGTCTGGAAGCTCGATTGCACGGCGGGACGCGCGGCCTCGGCTCGGGGCGAGCGCATCTTCGCGGAGAGCCAGGCGAGGCGTCCGAGCGAGAGCAGGTCCAAAGCCGCGCCCTGCCAACCCCGGCCCTTCATGGCGACAAGCTCGGGGCCGGTGCGCTTGATCGCCGTGCGCACGAGAGCGCGCAAATATGCGCGGGGTGGATGGGAGCGGAGATGGGCCGGATGCCGCTGCCAGCAGATGGCGTGGGAGCGCACCGACCGATCGATGCTGCTCCAGCCCCCGTGCCGCCGCCACGGATGGCAGACCGAGGCCTCCGGCACGAATGGGATCGGAATGCCCGCGTCTCGCAGGCGCTCTCGCAGGTCCACGTCCTCCATCGCCGCGAAGCGGTAGGCCTCGTCGAACCCGCCCAATGCCTCGAAGGTCTTACGGCGGATAGCGAAATTGCACGACCAGAGGTAGCCGCCGCTTTCGTTGATGGGCGACACCTCGTCCATGCGCCGCTTGGGGCGGTCGGCGTGGATGCGGCCTTCGAGCACCTGCGCCGAGGGTGCGGCTGCGATGGCGCGGGAGTAGGCGTCCATCAGGTCCGGCGAAGGCAGGCAGTCGTCGTCGCAGAAGACGATCCATTCCCCGCGAGCGTGCCGGGCCCCGTGGTTGCGGTTGGCCGCCGGCCCCCGACCGGGGCCGGCGATCCAGCGCGCTTCGGGGAAGCGCTCCTTCAGCATGGGCTCGGCGTTGGGGGGCGGCGCATCGTCCGTGACGATCACCTCGAACGGTGTGCCGTTGCGCCGAGCGGCGGGGGGAAGGATTCGCTCCAGGCATTCGGCCAGGGACGCGTTGCGGCGACAGGTCGGGACCACGATGGAAAACATCATACGTCTGGGGTGATCGCGGAGGATCGGCTTGAGGTTGGTTTTATGCGGCGGAGCCTTGTCCCAAGGCAGACCCGGCGCGTCTCCAGCGGGAGCCGTGCCGCGTCCGGAGACGGCTCCGCATCCTTGGAAACGGCCGCATTTCCGGGGTTCTCCACAAAGCGCGGCTCACGCGCACCGACGGACCGGCGGGCGTTTTGCGGGATGCGTGCGCGGATCGGCTGCAATCTGCACTTGCCAACTCGCGGCGCGCCCGGTCCTTTGTCGGGCAGGCACCGGCGGGTGAACGGGCCCGGGCCGGGCGTCGGCCCTGGTGGTGTGGAATGCGGGATGGGACCCCTTTCCGAAGCGCGTCGTAACATGCAAAGGAAACCAATCGGGCGGATCGGGGCGTATGTGACCGCCGGGGTGCTCTTCCTCGTGGGGATCGTCTCCTGTGTCTGGATCGGATCGGGCGAATCGCGGGAGACCGTCTCGCGCAGCCCCGCCGAGGCCTACCGCAACGCCTTCGCCGAGCTGGAGATCGTCCTGCACGAGGCGGCGCAACTGGAGCTGTGGTTCGCCATCGCCGGCTGGCAGCTCAACGACGACCGCTTGGCCGAGGTGGAGTCGGAGGTCGAGGCCGCGCTCAACCGGCTCGCCGCCGTGGCGGTGGACATGCCGGAATTCGCCCCCCAGGTCTCGCTCCTGCGCACCAACGCCGCGCTGCACCTCGACAATATCCGCGAGACCGTCCGGGACCGGCGGGACCTCGGGTTCGACAAGGTCCGCGACCGCTTGCTGAAGCGGTCCCGGTCCGGCGGCCTGCTGGAGCAGCTCGACGCCATGCGCGAGACGAACGAGATCGATCCGCGTTTTCTTCGCCATGCCGAGGTGCCGGACTCGGACCGCGCGGCCGCATGGATCGCGCTGGGCGCCTTCCTCGGCGCGGCCGGACTCGTGGGCTACCTGTGTGCGCCCGCCCGGAGGAAACGGCGGACCCAGGACCAGATCTCACGGCGGCTGCTCGACCGCCGCCGCAACGCCCTCGTCGCGAACATGAGCCGCGAGCTGCGCAATCCCATCAACACCGTGCTGGGCTTCACCTCCCTCCTGGAGTCCGACCTGCGCGACCCCGACCACCGGCAATGGCTGGCCCATCTCCGTGCGGCCGGCGAATCGGTCCTGCCGCTGATCGACGCCACGCGCGACCTGCTCAAGATCGAGGCCGGCACCTTCCACCTCCATCCGGTGCCGACCGATCTCCGCCAGGTGCGCGACCTGGCCCACGAAGCCTTCATGGCCAAGGCCGCCCGGAAGCGGTTGGCCCTGGACTGTGCGCTGGAACCTCAGGACCCGCCGATGGTTCTCCTGGACACCACCCGGCTCCACCAGGTCGTCTCCGCCCTGCTCGACAACGCCGTGAAGTTCACCGAACAGGGACGGATCGAGCTGCGCATCCGTCTCGACGATGTCGACACCGCGGCCAACCGGGCGGCGGTGCTCATCTCGGTGCAGGACACCGGCGTGGGCATCGCGGCGCATCGGCTCGACGAAGTGTTCGAACCTCAGATGCTGCTCAAGGGCGTCCGTCGCCCGCGCCAGCTCCAGGGCTGGGGGCTGGGATTGGCCGTCGTGCGCGGCCTGGTGAAGCTGATGGGCGGCCGCGTGAGCCTCTCCAGCACCGAGG
>CBFGQE010000228.1:0-5508 GCA_965650815.1 uncultured bacterium | reverse complement strand
GCTCATTTTCGAGCCCTTCCCGCCGTGCTGGTGGTAAGGGCTTTTCGTTCCAAGACACTCAATGCCCGGACCGGGAGACAGTCGGTTCCGGGCACGAAAAAGGGTGCTGGAGTTTCCTCCAGCACCCGGTGATGGGTGGCGTTTGGAATCGCGCGGTTACTGGACGGTGACGCTGCTGGAGGTGCCGGCGGCTTTCGCGGTGCCGGTCAGGTTCGTCACCGAAACGGTGAAGCTGCCGGTGTTTCCGAAGGTGATGTTGAACGTGCCGGTGCCGTTGACCAACGCGGGGTTGGTGGGGAACAGGGCGGATTCATCCGTGCTGGTGAAGGACAGGGTGTCGGTCACGCCGTTGACCTTCTGCCAAGTGTCGTTCACCGCGTTGACGACGACCGGAACCTCGACCCCGGCGGTCTGGGCCGTGGGCGTGCCGGTCTTGCCGGTGGGCGTGCCGGGAGCGGCGATCTCGCCCGGGAGCAGCACCTGGAGCTTGGTGGCGGTGCGTTGCTGGAGGACGAAGAAGCCGTTGCCGCCCGCAGGCAGGTTGGTGGTGGCGACGAAGGCGTTGCGGGTGCTGCCGGCGAGGGCCAGGGGAACGTTGAGATCATACCAACCGTTGTTGAGGTTCGAGGAGGCCAAGAGGCTGTAGCCCGCGTCGGGCACGCCCCAACTCACCTGGTAGCCGCTGCTGGTCAGGATGGAGATGCCGGTGGCGTTGTCCATGCGACGGGTCCAGAGATCGGGGTTCACCGGTCCCTGCGCGCCGTCATAGACGGTGGTGAAGCCGTCCTGGAGCACGGTGTTGTTGCCGACGGTGATCTTGAACTCGCCGAAGGTGGACGAGTAGCCGATGAGCGGGATCTGGTTGGGCTGGACGCCGAAGGACGCCGTCATCCCGGTGGCGGGCCGGAAGAGCTCGGCGTGCTCGGCGGACATGTTGAAGTTGGTGCTCGCGCCGCCGGGGCCGGTCAGCGTGATGTTCGTGTTGTTCTGGAAGCGCAGGCTCCAGACGCCGAGGGGCGAGGGCACGCCGAGGGTGCCGATCACGCCGTCACCATACATCATGGCGTTGCCGTTCGGCTGGTTCACCTTGTAGCGGAAGGTGGCGTTGCCCGTGCCGTCGGGGTTCTGACGGATGTCGAGGAAGACGGCGGTGGGATCGGAGTAGTCCGGGGAGTTGCCGGTGCCCGCGTCCGGCACGAGGAAGAGGTGGTTCTGGAACGCGCTGATCTTGGGGGATTCGACGAGGGTCAGCGAGTAGGTGACGGGCTCGGGGTTGTCGATCCACCAGGTGGACTGGGCCTCGGCGGAGGTGGCGGCGATGTTCTGGCGCTGGTATTCGCCACCGGCGTTGGCCGTGAATTTCACGCCGCGCGCGTCGCTCCGGGTGATCGACATGGTGGGGATCGGGGGCGGGGCGTCCGAGGCGATGAGCTTGATGTTGTCGATCCAGAAATTGAACGTGCCGCTGAGGCCGTTGGCCGCACCGCCGCCGGGCTGCCATTTCTTGAAGATGAGTCCGGCGAACGAGGGCTTGTTCACGGGGATCGGCACCGTGATCCGCTGCCAGGTCGCCGCACCGGTCAAGGTCGGCGCGGGACTGAGCCATTCCTGGCTCCAACCGGCGGGCAAGATGCCCATGTTGAAGCCCGCATCGGGTCCGGAGTTGATCTGCTCCGGGGTCACGGTATTGGCCGGGTCCCAGAGGATGTCGAACTCGACGGCGCTGTAGTCGGTCGGAGAGACGACAGTGCCGCCGTTCCACGCGCTGCCGGCGAGGGAAAAGCCGATGGCGTATTGGTTGTCGCTCAGGCTGTTGTCGAAGGTCAGGTTGAACTTCACCGAGCCCGGGGAGGTGCCGCCGCCCGCGTCCTTTTCGCCGTCCCAGACGACTTCGCGGTTCATGCCGCCCCACCACAGCCAGAAGGCACCGGCGGAGGTGTCGGCGTCGAAGGTGTTGACGACCAGGTCCTCCGCCGCGTGGCTCGCGGCGGTGCCCATCAACAGCGCACCGGCGGTAGCCAGGGCGGAAAGATGCTTCAAGGAGTGTCTCTTCATAGAATGGGTCTCGTGGTGCAGACGTAATCCCTATGGACGGGATGCTTGCGTTTCCGGGGATTCGTGTGCTGTGGACTATAGGGATCGCGTCCCGGACCGCATGTCCCCAAAAGCCGTTACAGTGGACCCGCGTGCGCATCCCGGCATTGCGCCGGTCCGGTGGAACTCCCTAGCCTCCGCGCATGGACAAGCCCGAGAAGAGCGCGATCGATCCCGAACTGAAACGCCGCATCCGCGACCTCATCGCGTTCAAGGGCGGCGGCTACAACGAGGACGACGTGGAGGACATCGTCCACAACGCGCTCAAGCTCCTGACCGACGTGCAGAACCGGGGCGACGTGCGCGTGATCCGCACCGCCATCCGCGAGCTGCGCTATTCGTTCCGCCTCTTCGAGCCCTACGCCGACCGCCGCAAGGTCACGATCTTCGGCTCCGCCCGCCTCAAGCCGGAAAAGCCGGAATACGTCCAGTGCGTCGAACTCGCCCGGCAAGTGGCCGCTGCCGGCTACATGGTCATCACCGGGGCCGGCCCGGGCATCATGCAGGCCGGGCACGAAGGCGCGGGCGTGGAGAACAGCTTCGGCGCGAACATCCGCCTGCCCTGGGAACAATCGGCCAATCCCATCATCGAGAAGGACAAGAAGCTCATCACCTTCAAATACTTCTTCACCCGCAAGCTGATCTTTGTCCGCAACTCCGACGCGATCATCCTGTTCCCCGGCGGCTTCGGCACCATGGACGAAGGCTACGAAGCGTTGACCCTGATGCAGACCGGCAAGAGCCGTCCGATGCCGCTCGTGTTGGTGGACCGCCCCGGCGGCACCTATTGGAAGACCTGGGACAAGAACATCCGCGAGCACCTGCTGCGCGACCAGTTGATCTCCCCGGACGACCTGAACCTCTACCAGATCACCGACAGCCCGGAGCAGGCGGTGAAGTGGGTCACGCGCTTCTACCGGAACTACCAGTCCCAGCGCTTCGTCCGCGACCTGCTCGTCATCCGCCTGAAGAACCGGCCGTCGGATTCCGCCGTCGAAGCCTTGAACGAGGACTTCGGCGACATCGTGGCGGGCGACAAGTTCCGCGTGATCGAACCCACGCCGGAGGAGCGGGACGACAACGACTCGCTCGAACTGAACCGTTTGGCCTTTGGCTTCAACCGGCGCGACTATGGACGCCTGCGCCAGTTGATCGATGTGCTGAACGGGTTCTGATCGGGAAGGCGGAGGCCACCGTCCGCGCCTCCGGTTCCTGGAAAGCAAAAGGCCGCAACGGAACCCCGTTGCGGCCTTTCCATGTCGTTCAGAAACGCTCAGCGCATGGTCGCGAGCTGGAGGGCGATCTGCTTGGAGATCTCGGCGGTCATGTCGATGTCCGTGTTGCCGCCGCGGGTGCGGACCTGGGTGGAGACTTCGATGGTCTTGGGATCGACTTCGAGCACGCGGACCCAGACGTAGTTCTCGGAGACGCGGGCAGTGACGGTCTGGAGCACGGCGTCGTCGCTCGTGATCTGTCCGAGGCGGCCCAGCACGACGCGGGTGGCGGCGATGCCCTGCTGCACGCTGCGCTCGTAGCGGCTGTTGATCGTGTCCTTCTTGAAGGGATTGGCGGTGGCCTTGGTCCGGCCGTCGAGGGTTCCCACGCAGCCGGTCGTCAGGGTGGCGAGCGCGGACATCACAATGGCAAGAGCGGCAAATCGTTTCATTGGCGCAGATGCAAGCACATGGCCCCGGGCCGTCAAGCTGTAAGCCTGAAAGCCCGTTTCGGAGCGGCGAAGCGCTTGCCCTGCGACGGGGGAGGTTCCAATGTCGCCCCCGTTTCGACGGTCCCGGCCAAGCGCCGCCCGCCGATCCCGACCCAAATGAACGAGCCCGCGATCACGCCCGAACTGGTAGCCAAACACAACCTGACGCCCGACGAGTATCAGAAGGTCCTCGAGATCCTCGGCCGCACGCCCACCTACACCGAGCTGGGCATCTTCTCCGTCATGTGGTCGGAGCACTGCTCCTACAAGAACACGCGGCCGGTGCTGAAAACCTTCCCGACCAAGGGCGAGAAGATCCTCGTCGGCGCGGGCGAGGAAAACGCCGGCATCATCGACGTGGGCGACGGCGTGGCCATCGCGTTCAAGATCGAGTCGCACAACCATCCGAGCGCCGTCGAACCCTTCCAAGGCGCGGCCACGGGCGTAGGCGGCATCATCCGCGACATCTTCACCATGGGCGCCCGGCCGGTCGCCGCGCTGAATTCGCTCCGCTTCGGCGAACTCTCGAATCCCGAAGTGCGCCGCCTCTTCTCGGGCGTCGTTTCCGGCATCGCCCATTACGGCAATTGCTTCGGCATCCCGACGATCGCCGGCGAGGTCTATTTCGACAAAAGCTACGAGGGCAACCCGCTGGTCAACGCCTTCGCGCTCGGCGTGCTGCGCCACGACCAGATCACGCGCGGCGCGGCCAAAGGCGTGGGGAATCCGGTCTTCTACGTCGGGCCCGCCACGGGCCGTGACGGTCTCGCGGGCGCGGCCTTCGCCTCGCAGGATTTGACCGAGGAATCCGCCGAGCAGCAGCGCGGCGCGGTGCAGGTGGGCGATCCCTTCATGGAGAAGCTCGTCTGCGAAGCGTGCCTCGAACTCCTCGCCACCGGTTGCGTGGCCGGAATGCAGGACATGGGCGCGGCCGGGTTGACCTGCTCGACCTGCGAAACCGCCGCCCGCGCGGGCACGGGCATCGAGATCGAGTTGGACAAGGTGCCGCAGCGCGCGCCGAACATGTCCAGCTACGAGATCATGCTCAGCGAATCGCAGGAGCGCATGTTGATCGTGGTCCACAAGGGCCAGGAAGAGGCGGTGAAACGCATCTTTGACAAGTGGGACCTGCCTTGGGCCGAGATCGGTGTCGTGACCAATACCGGCCGCATGGTGGTCCGCCACGGCGGCAAGGTCGTTGTCGATGTGCCCGCCGCGAAGCTCGCCGACGAAGCGCCCGTCTATCAGCGCGAATCCAAGGAAGCCGCCTACATGGCCGGCGTCCGCGCCTTCCGCCTCGACGGCATCGCCGACACCAAGGACGCCGGCAGCGACCTGCGCAAGCTGCTCGCCAACCATTCCATCGCGTCGAAGAACTGGGTCTATCGCCAATACGACCACATGGTCCGCGACGGTTCCGTCGTCTGCCCCGGCAGCGATGCGGCGGTCATCCGCATCAAGGGCGACAGCCTCCCGATCACCAAGGCCGAGTATGCCGCGAAGCAAGCGGGCCAGCCTGTGCCCGTCACCGTGGTGCCTGACAAGTTCGTGGCCTTCACCGTGGACTGCAACGGCGGCTACGTTTACCTCGACCCGTATGAAGGCGGCAAAGCGGCCATCACCGAGGCCTGCCGCAACCTCGCCTGCACCGGCGCGGTGCCCGTGGGTTCGACCGACAACCTCAACTTCGGCAACCCGCACTATCCCGA
>CBFGQE010000227.1:0-5536 GCA_965650815.1 uncultured bacterium | reverse complement strand
GAGTCCGACCAGGTAGGGACAGCTCGCCGAGCTATCCCCATCTGCCGACGAAGGAGGCGCGAGCAACGCGAGCATCTCCGATGAACGCCGACCAACCTCGCGAGCCCGGCCGCCAACAACTTCCCCACGACATCCCGCTCTGGATCACTCCGGAGCGGGAGTTCTATTTCATCACGATCAATTGCGAGAAACGTGGTCTGAACCAGCTGGCCCACCCGGAAGCCGCCAAGGAGCTCTTCGCATCAATCCAGTTCCGCACCGAACGTGGAGACTGGTTTCCACATCTGGTTTTGCTAATGCCGGATCATCTGCATGGCATCTTCCAGTTTCCGGCATCCAAGAAGCCGTTCAGTGAAACCATCTCGGATTGGAAACGCTGGACCTCACGCCAACTTGGCATTCGCTGGCAGCGCGACTTCTTCGAACATCGACTGCGGGGCGACGAGCCGTGGCGGCAGAAAGCAGACTACATCTTGGAAAACCCCGTCCGCGCCGGCCTCGTTTCCAAGCCGGAAGACTGGCCCCACGTCTGGTTCCCTTCGAGGTAGGGACGGCTCGCCGAGCCGTCCCCATCTGCCGACGAGGGAGGCGCGAGCAACGCGAGCTTCTCGAGAATCACTCGAACGCTTCTGAAGATGCTCACTGCGTTCGCCTCGCTTCGCTCGAATCAGGGACAGCTCGGCGAGCCGTCCCTACCTTGCTCAATCGTCCTTCGACGCCTCCGCCCGGAGCGCGGTGGCATCGGGCAGAAAGTCCGCGACACGGTTCTGGAATTTTCCGGCCAACGCCGCATCGAGCTGACGGGCCTTCTCGAACCATTCGCCCGAGGAGGCGGGACGGCCCGCGCGAGCTTCGATGGCGGCGAGGGCGAGATGCGTGGTCGCGTTGGGGCCGGTGATCTTCAGCTCGGCTTCCAGAGCGCGCCGGGCCTCGGCGAGCCGCCCGGACAGCGCCTCCGCGAACCCCAGGGCCTGGTTCGCGAAGCGTTCGGTCCGGTTCAGTGCGATGGCGCGCAGGGCGGCATCCCTGGCCCGGTCGTCGCGCCATTCTCCGGCGCAGATCTGCGCCAACCCGGCCCAGGATCGGGGGTCGCGCGGCTCCAGCCGGACCGATTCCTCCAGCGCCGCCCGCGCCTCCTTCATCCGTCCGGTCTTGGCGAAGAACCCGCCCATCTCGCGATGCGCCGACGCGTCGTCCACGCCCCGTCCTTCGAGGATGCCCAGCGCCTCGATCGCGGCGGATGGCAGCTTGAAGCCCTTGGCCTGCTGGCGCTCGAAGCGCAGCGCGCGCGTGAAGTGCCCGGAGGCCGCCGCGGCGTCCCCGCTCCGCCGGGCGATCAGCGCGAGCAGATACTCCGCCCCGCCGGTGAAGCGCGACGGCGGGGCGGAGAGGATGCGCCCACAGGCCTCGCGCACGAGCCCGGCATCGTCCAGCTCCGCCGCCAGCCCCGAGATCTCGCTCCACGCGCCCAGCCCGTCCGGCGCGAGCGCCGCCGCGCGGCGAAAGGCCGCCAGTGCCCCGGCCGGAGCGCCGATGTTGTCGAGCACCGTGCCGAGCGCGTTGAAGGACGCCGCCTTCTCCGGGGCCACGGCGGTGGCGATCCGCGCCTCGGCCAGAGCGGCGGCGTAGTCGCGCCTGTCCGCCAGAAGCGACACGAGCATCAGGCGCGGCTGGAGCGCGCGGGGCTGCAGCCGCAGCACCTCTCCGAGCTGGTCGATGGCCTCGGCCGAACGCCCGAGCTTGTGCAGGCACAGCGCGCGCATCAGCCGGGGCACGGGCAACGTCGGGGCCAGCTCCGCCGCCTTGGCGTAGGCCTTTTCTGCCTCGTCCAAGCGGCCCAGTCGCAGCAGGCACGACGCCTTCTGCACGCGGGCGCGGGCGTAGTCGGGAGCGAGCAGGATGGCGCGTTCAAAGTGGTTCAACGCCTTCTCCAGATCCTCGTTGACCGCGCGTTCCCCTTCCGACGCCTCGACGAAGGCCGGATACGGCGGCGCGGGAAACTTCCGTCGCCAGGCCAGGAGACTGGTCGGTTCCGCCTCCAGCAACGGAACGACCAGCTCGATGGGGATGGCGAGGCTGTAGCGGTTCGTGCCCACGGAGGAGATCGCGCCGGTGATGCCGACCACGCGGCCTTCGGGGTCCAGCACCGGGCCTCCGCTGAAGCCCGGCACCACCGGCACGCTCAGCACGAGCGAGGTCAGGAGCGTCTGCGTGCCGATGTCGAGCACCTCCACCACCGCGCCCTGGGCCTGCTTGATCGGCAGACGATCCGGAGCGCCGAGCGCGAAGACCTTTTCACCGACCGCGGCCGGGGCTTCGCGGATGGGCAGCACCGCTCCGGCCGGAGGCGGGTTCGTCACCCAGAGCACGGCGGCGTCGAGGCTGGGTTCCGCAGCGAAGATTCCCGCAATGGGTGTCGGCCGTCCGTCCGCGCCGATGATCTGGATCACCGTGGCCGGATCGACCACGTGCAGGCAGGTGGCGACCTGGTTCGACGCCACGTAGAACCCCGAGCCATAGCCGACGGTCGTGCCGCGCGAGTCCTGCGCCACCACGGTGACCAAGGCGCGACGGGCATTCTCCAGCACCGGCACCGCCCCGGCCGAAGGCAGCACCACGCCGTCGAACTGCCGCAGCTCGCGCGCCGTCCGGTCCGTCGCGCAGCCCGCCAACGCCAGCGCGAACAGCAAAGCAGCCAGCATCGCGAAGGTTCCGGATCGGTGGACGGGCACGCAGACCTTGTTCCTCATGCGCGAAGCATCGCCGCGAAGCGGCCGGGGAGCGAGTGTCGAAGCGGAACTGGCCCGTCGGCAACCCATGCCCCGATCCTGGAAAGGCCTTCTCCGAGATTTTGTTTGAAACGAATGGGCCGTGGTGCTGTCTGTCTCCCCTCGAAGACCCACGCCTCCGAAACGCGCCGCTCCTCGGCCGCCTTCGACGGCCGGGAAGGACAAGGAATCGCCATGTCGTCGGACACAAGGGAATCGAGGATCGCTCCGGGGAAATCCACCCGGCGGGTCCGGCCGCACCGCGCGTTCACGCTGCTGGAACTGCTGGTCGTGGTCGCCATTATCGGCATCCTCGCCGCCATGTTGCTGCCGGCCCTGGCCAGGTCGAAGGACCGCGCCAAGCGCACCCAGTGCCTCAACCATCTCCGCCAGGTGAATCTCGGCCTGATGATGTATGGCACGGACAACAACGAGCTCTTCCCCGAGCTGAAGAGCGGCAACTGGGCCTGGGACCTCCCCATCGACACCGCGAACGCCCTCGTCCAAAACGGCGTCACCCGCGCGATCATGTATGACCCGGGCTTTCCGGAGATGAACCAGGAGGGGCTGTGGAACTACGGCGAAGACCCGACCGACCCCTTCCGCGTCATCGGCTACGCCATGACCTTCCCCAAGACCGCCAGCGTTCTGGAGACGAACTGGAACTACAGCCTGCAACCGAGGGCCATCCCGTTTCCAGGCGGCAACCATCCGCCGCCAAGCCCGTCGGACCGCGTCTTGATGGCCGGAGCCGTGATCTCGGACCGGGGTCAACGATCGCCCGAAGAACGTGACCGGTATCAATACCGCGACATCGTCGGGGGCTTCAAACCGCTCCTCCATCGCAGCGCGCATCTGGAGGGCCAAAAGCCTTCGGGCGACAACGTGGCCATGCTCGACGGCAGCGTCCGCTGGCGGCGCTTCGACGAGATGCTGCCCCGCACGGAAGGCGTGATCAGCCCGACTTTCTGGTGGTGATCCTTTTTCCCCAACTCCGATGAACAAACCCCTGCACAAAGATCCTTCGTTCTGGATCGTCGCCGTCGTCAGCCTCGGATTCGCCGTCTGGGGCCAATGGACCGTGGGCGCGCCCTGGGTGACTGCCCGGCTGAAAGAGATGAAACCGGCGGAACGGATGCCGGTGCCGGATCGACCAAGCTCGCCGTTCGACAACCCGCAACGCCCCGAACTCGACTTCAGCAAGAAGACCCATCCTTGGCAGCGCCCCCAATACGATCCGCAAGCCCTGGCCGAGGCCGAGCCGCAAGTGGTCATCATCCCCAGCGAATACACGGGCTCCGGTGGAGGAGGTTGGAGCACTTCCAGCCCGGAGGGCGCCATCGGCATCCGGGTGGGGCCTCAGCAGATCATGGCGGCGGCCCACACATGGAATCAGTGGCAGCGGATCGTCCTGCCGCCGGATTTGGACCGAACGGCCGCCTACGACTTCCTCGTGAAGGACAAGGAGAACCCGTTTGAGAAACTCAGGAACGAAGCCGAAGCGAAGCTCGGGCTCGTGGCGGAAAAGGTCTCCATCACGACCAATGCGTATCTGCTGGTGGTGCGAAGCAAGGAAGCGCCGGGATTACGCCCCTTCGATCCCGCTGCCGCAGGCCAGCCGCAACCGGCCAACAAACCGGGCATTCAGACCGTGCGTGGATTCGCCATCCAGAATCTCACCATTTTCATTGAGCAAGCCGCGAAGGCTCCCGTCCTTGACCGGACCGAACTCACGGAGCGCTATGAGATGGATCTTCCCCAAGAACTGTTTGGAGGCCCCGTCAGCGGACAGATCGAGAAGCTCAGAAAACTTTTGGGCGATAACTACGGCCTGGACCTCGTCGCGACCAACGCCCCGGTCGAGTTCCTCGTCATCCGCAAAACCGCCGCCACCCGCTGAGCCCCGACCATGAGCGACTTCAAATTCTCCTGCCCCAAGTGCCTCCAGCACATCGCCGGTGAGCAAGGGCATCGCGGCTCCCGCATCGAGTGCCCGTCGTGCGGCCATAAGTTCACCATTCCCCTGCCCCCGCCCAAGGCGGTCGATCCGGAGTCACGACGGAAGATGTCCGCGCTCGCGCTCGTCTCCTTCGTCAGCGCGTTCGGGTTGTTGACGGGCGGATTGGTCGCGGTGGTCTGCGGGCATCTGGCCAAGGCCCGGCTGAAGAAAGATCCGACGCTGCGCGGCGCGCGGTTGGCCACGGCCGGATTGGCCATCGGCTACTTCATGGTCGTGGGCAGCGCCGTGGCCGCGTTGGGCATCCTCGCGGCCGCGCCGCCGACCGGACGGCAGATTCCCGCCCAGATGCAGGAGGCGGAAGACGCCGCCGCGCTCAAGGCCCGGCTGGTGGACGAGGTGCAGCCCGGCGATCCGCAGTCCGAGCGGGACCACGAGGTCCGCCACGCGAACAGCGGCAGCGCGGTCTTCATGGACCGCCCGCTGCGCCATGCCTTCAGCGGCGGCTTCATCGCCTACAAGGTCAAGGTGCTGCCGGACCGGCCCGTCACGGTGCGCTGCACCTACTGGGGCAACGAGTCCACCCAGCGGCGCTTCGACGTGATCGTCGAGGACCAGGTGGTCGCCACACAGACGCTGGAGTTCAATGACCCGGGCCGTTTCTTCGCCGTGGACTACGACCTGCCCGAGAAGCTCACGCGCGGGAAGACCAACGCCCTGGTCGTGTTCCAAGCTTATCCGAACAACACGGCTGGTGGCATCTTCGGCCTGCAGGTGCTGAAGAGGTAGCGGAGGAATCGGCTATTCAAGG
>CBFGQE010000226.1:0-5537 GCA_965650815.1 uncultured bacterium | reverse complement strand
TCGTGCCCGCCGGACCCGAGAATCGTTTCCCAGAGCAGCCCGCCGTCGAGATCGATGCGGACCAGCCACACGTCGTCCCAACCCAGCCGGGGACTGGCCTTGTTGCCGCTCGGCACGGAGTCCGAATGTCCGGCCATCAACAATCCGCCGCTGGACAACGAGCCGCTGAGCAACCGGTCCACGCTGCTGCCGCCATAGGTTTGCTCCCAGACCCGCTCGCCCTTGGCGTCGATGCGCAGCACGTAGGCGTCGGCCGCCGCCCCGCCGCCCCGGCTGGGACTGGTCTTGTTGCCGCTGATGCCGGACAGCGACGTGGCGAGCACGAGGGCGTCGCCTTCGGGCAGGAGGATCAGGTCGTGGGTGTATTCCACGTTCGAGCCACCGTAGCTGCGGTCCCAGATCCGGTTGCCTTGCGCGTCGAGGCGGACGATCCACACGTCGCCCATGCCGTGATGGCCGTCGTTCTTGTGCGGCCCGGGCGGGGAAGCCGAACTGCCCGCGAGGAGGAAGCCGCCGTCGGACAGTTCGCGCGCGACGTCGATGTCATCCTCGTCCGATCCGCCGACGACCGTTTGCCAAACCGTTTCGCCGGCCGCATCGAGCCGAATGAGCCACCCGTCGCGCCCCCCGTTGGAAGCGACGGTTTTGTTCCCGTCCAGATCCGAGTCGGCGTAGCCGCTGAGCAGGAACCCGCCATCGGCCAAGGCCAACACCTGCGACAACCGGTCCACCTGGGTGCCGCCGAAGGTGCGATCCCACATGGGTGCTCCGTCCTCGGCGATGCGCGCCACCCAGTAGTCCACTGCGCCGAACCGCCCGGTCGTCTTCGTGCCGCTGTTGGTCGAGCTGGAAATGCTCCCGAGCAAATGGCCGCCGCCGGGAATCGATGCCACGCTCCAGGCCTCGTCCCAGCCCGTGCCGCCGTAGGTCCGTTCCCACTGGACCGCGCCGGAGGCGTCGAGCCGCAGAACCCAGAGATCGCTGCCGCCAATGCGGGGCGCGGCCTTGCCCGCATTGGTCTCGGAACCGGACTCGGCGAGGATGAGCAGGCCGCCATCGATCTGTGGGACGATCCCGCGAATGTAGTCCGCGCCCGTTCCGCCGAAGGACCGTTGCCAACGCATCGCCGGTTGGCCCCACGCCGCCCAACCCAAGCCCAGAAGCAGCGCCAATACACCCACCCGTGAAATCATGTGGCACTCGATAGGAGAACACGCGGGAGCGGTCTATGGAACGGAAGGGGCAACGAGCAACGGAGCGCGGACGGTCACCGGCAAACTCTCGTTCGCTACGACGAGGCGTTCCCGGCTGATGGAAGTCAGCTACCGACCTCGGCTGCTCCCACCTTGAAGCTTGCTGCGATTCCACGCACTTCGTTCCATCCGGTCGTGGCCTTTCCACCCCGGATCTCCAGCGAGCCGCAGCGCGTCGTCGTCACCGGCGCGGGCGTCGTCACGTCGCTGGGCCAAGGCTGGGCGCTGAACGCGGCCGGGTTCCGCGAAGGCCGCCGCGCGTTCCGGCCCGTGAGTCTGTTCGATGTCTCGCGCCAACGGGTGAAGACCGCCGGAGAAGCCGATCTGCCGCCGGTGCCGAAGACGCTTCTCTCCTCCCGCCACGTCGCGCGTTTGGACCGGGCGGCGCGCTTCCTCCTCGCGGCCGCCGAGGAAGCGTGGGGCCAGTCCGGCTGGAGCACCGGCGGACGTTTGCCGCTCGTGCTCGGCACCACCAGCGCCGGGATGAGTCTCGGCGAAGCCTATTTCCGACACGCGCTGGCCAAACCGGCGCGCCAACGCGACCAGGCGCGGCGAGTGACGCATTACCAGCCGCAGCAACAGGCCCTGGACTTGGCGGAGGCCTTTGGCTTCGACGGAGCGGTCACGATCATCGCCAACGCCTGCGCATCGGGGGCCAACGCCATCGGCCACGCCTGGGAACTGGTCCGCAGCGGACAGGCGGAGCGCGTGTTGGCCGGGGGCTACGACGGTCTCAGCCAGTTGGTCTTCGGGGGCTTCGATTCGCTCCAGGCGCTCTCGCCGACGACGTGTCGGCCGTTCGACGGCACGCGTGACGGGCTGGCCCTGGGCGAAGGCGCGGGGGTGGTTTGCCTCGAATCGCTGGCCAGCGCCCGGGCGCGGGGCGCGACGATCCTCGGCGAAGTGGCCGGCTACGGCGCCTGCACCGACGCGCACCACCTGACCCAGCCGCATCCACAGGGCGACGCCGCGCTGCTCTCCATGACCCGCGCCTGCACGGCGGCGGGCGTGACGCCAGCCGACATCGACTACGTGAACGCCCACGGCACCGGCACGCCGTTGAACGACGCGGCCGAAGCGGCGGCGATCAACCGCTGGGCCGGCGAACGCGCCTCCACGTTGCCGGTCAGCTCGACCAAGGCCAGCGTCGGCCATCTGCTCGGCGCGGCCGGCGCGGTGGAAGCGGTGGTGTGTCTGATGGCCCTGCAAGGCCAGTGGCTGCCGCCGGAAACCACGCTGCAAACGCCCGACACCGCCTGTGGCTTCCCGCTCGTGACCACGCCCTGCGTCGCGCAGGTGCGGACGGTGCTCACCAACTCGTTCGGCTTCGGCGGGGCGAACGCGAGCCTGGTGCTGCGGAGGGTTGAATGATGGGCAAAACATCGAACTCTCAACGTCCAACATCCAACGTGGAAGGATCGGCCTCGGACATTCCGCGTTGGGAGTTCGGCGCTGAATGTTTCCCCTCCCTTTTCCCCGCATGAAACGTGTCTTCCTCCAGGGTTGGGGCGCGGTGTCGCCGGCGGGTTGGGGCGTGGAGCCGCTGCGAACGTGCGTCGCGTCCGGGGAGCCGGTGGCCGCTCAATCGTTGGCCCGCCCCGGTTGGGAACGGCCGTTGGCCTTTCGCGCCGTGCCGACACCGGCGGCCAAGCTGCCGTTCCTCGCCCATCCACGGCTGCGACGCACCAGTCCAGTGAGCCACTACGCGATGGCCGCCGCCTTGGAAGCGCTCGCGATGGCGGCGGTGCCCGAGCCGGAGCGGTGCCGCATCGGCGTCGTGTTCTGCGCCATGTCCGGCTGCGTGAACTACTCGCGGCGCTTCTACGACGAGGTGCTGAAGGACCCGTCCACGGCGAGCCCGCTGGTCTTTCCCGAAACGGTCTTCAACGCGCCGGCCAGCCACCTGTCCGCGTTCCTCGGCAGCACGGCGATCAACTACACGCTGGTCGGCGACGCCGGGACGTTCCTGCATGGACTCTCGCTGGCGGGCGGCTGGCTGCTGGAGGAGCGGGTCGATCGGTGTTTGGTCGTCGCAGCGGAGGAGATGGACTGGCTGACGGCCGACGCCTTCCGGCACTTCGACCGGGGCGTGGTCTGCGCGGCCGGCGCGGGTGCGGTTTGCCTCGGCTTGGGCGACGGGCCGGTGGCGCTCGACGCCGTGAGCGATGGGCATGTCTTCCGCCGAGGACAATCCCTCTCGCAGCCGATGATCGCAGCGCGCGCGGCGTTGCCCGCCGCGATGGAGGGAGAACTGCTCGTGGACGGAGTCGCCACCGACGGGCGACTGGGTCGCGCGGAAGCGGTGGCGTGGAGCGATTGGCGCGGTCCCCGGCTCTCGCCGAAACGGCTGTTCGGCGAAGCGCTCGTCGCTTCGGCCGCGTGGCAAACCGTGCTGGCTTGCGACGCGATCCAGCAGGGCCGGCATCCCGCCGCCCGACTCAGCGTGGCCGGACCGAACGAACAGGCCTTCGCCGCGCGAATCGTTTCGAGGCGGGACGAAGCCTGAGCGTTCCTGACCGTTCGTCTGTTCTTCGGGCGACCCCCGCCGGGACCCTTTCTCACCGTGCCGCCGCTTCCATTCACCGAGGGGCTTCCCCTGTCGCCGATTCCCGCTATGATTGCCGCTCGGCCCGGGCCGAACCTTTTCCATGCTTACGATTCGTGATCTGAAGATGTCCGTGGGTGGCCGCACCCTGTTCGAGAACGCCGCCATGACGATCAACTACGGGGATCGCGTGGCGCTCGTCGGTCCCAACGGCGCCGGCAAGTCCACCCTGTTCTCCATCATCCTCAAGGCGAACAAGCCCGACGAGGGCGTCGTGGAGCGCGACGCGTGGACGATGGTCGGCTTCCTCCCGCAGGAGGCCGAGGCCGTGGGCGACGAGACCGTGCTGGACGTCGCCACGGGCCGCGCCGGGGAACTGCCGCGTCTCGAAGCCAGGCTCAAGGAGCTCGAAGCCGCCGGGGACGTGGAGTCGCCGGAATACATGGAGACCACGGCCAAGCACGACGCGTTGAACGACCCGCAGGTGGAGGCCAAGGCCAAGAAGCTCCTCGTCGGTCTCGGCTACAAGGAAGCGGCCTTCGACCGGCCCGCCCGGGAAATGAGCGGCGGCTGGGTCATGCGCGCGCACCTCGCCCGCCTGCTGGTGATGGAGCCCGATCTGCTGCTATTGGACGAGCCCACGAACCACCTGGACCTGCTCTCGCTGCTCTGGCTCCAGAACTACCTGAAGACCTACTCCGGCGCGCTGTTGCTGATCTCCCACGACCGCCAGTTCATGGACGAGCTGATCACGCAGGTCTATGAGATCGCGGACAAGAAACTCGTCTCCTACTCCGGCAACTACGCCGACTATCTGCGCCAGCGCGAGGAGCGCTACGAACAGCAGCTCGCCGCCTACAAGAACCAGCAGAAGGAGATCCAGGCGCTGCAGGAATTCGCCGACCGGTTCCGCTCCGTCGCGTCGAAGGCCGCGCAGGCCATGAGCAAGCTCAAGCAGATCGAGCGCATGGACCTGATCGAGAAGCCCACCCCGCCGAAGAAGCCGTTCCGCTTCCAGATCCCCACGCCGCCGCGCATCGGCCAGCGCGCGATCATCCTGGAGGGAATCCACATGGCCTACGGCGCGCACAAGGTCTATGCCGGGCTCGACCTCATCGTGGAACGCGACGAACGCACCGTGCTCGTCGGCCCCAACGGGGCGGGCAAGTCCACGCTGCTCAAGATCCTCGCGGGCGAGGTGGATTTCCAGCAGGGCAAACGCCAGCTCGGCCACAACACCAAGGTCGGCTACTTCAGCCAGCACCGCAGCGCGTCGCTCGACCCGAACAACTCCGTCCTCGACGAGGTGATGGCCAGCGCGCCCGCGCTGCGCGAGGACGAGGCCCGGGGCATCCTCGGCTCCTTCATGTTCCGCAAGGAGGAGATCTACAAGAAGACCGCCGTGCTGAGCGGCGGCGAGAAGACGCGGCTGAACCTGGTGAAGTTCCTCGTCGATCCGCCGAACCTCCTGCTGATGGACGAGCCCACGACGCACCTCGACATCATGACGGTCGAGTCGCTCACGCTCGCGCTGGAACACTACGAGGGCACGCTGGTCTTCATCTCCCACGACGTGCATTTCATCCGCCGCTTGGCGAACAAGGTCCTGCACGTGAACAACGGCCAGGTGCGCGCCTACCCCGGCGGCTACGACTACTTCCTGGAGAAGACCGAAGCCGGCCAGGACGCCCGTGCGGCGCTGACGGCGAAGTAGGAGAGGCACGGAGGGTAGCTGCGCT